>JAGNUJ010000110.1 GCA_017987055.1 Giesbergeria sp. | reverse complement strand
TTGACGCGGCGCACCACGTCCAGATACGGCATGCCGGGTTTGACCATCACCATGTCAGCGCCTTCGGCCAAGTCCAGTGCCACCTCGCGCAGCGCTTCATCGCTGTTGCCGGGGTCCATTTGGTAGACGTTTTTATCGGCTTTGCCCAGCGCGCCGCGCGTGCCGACGGCGTCGCGAAACGGGCCGTAGAAGGCGCTGGCGTACTTGGCGCTGTAGGCCATGATGCGGGTGTGGATGTAGCCGTGGCGCTCCAGCGCGGTGCGAATCGAGCCAATGCGCCCGTCCATCATGTCGCTGGGCGCGACGATATCGACGCCAGCTACCGCATGGTTGATGGCTTGGCCGGTCAGCACTTTGACGGTGTCGTCGTTCAAGATGTAGCCGGTCTCGTCGAGCAGGCCGTCTTGGCCGTGGCTGGTGTAGGGATCCAGCGCCACGTCGGTCATGATGCCCAGCTCGGGGAATTCTTCTTTCAGCGCCCGCACCACGCGCGGAATCAGGCCGTCGGGGTTGAGCGCTTCTTTGCCATCGGGCGTCTTGAGCACGGGCTCAATCGACGGAAACAGCGCCAGCACCGGAATGCCCAAACGCACGCACTCTTCAGCCACCGGCAGCAGCAAATCCAAACTCAGGCGATCGACACCGGGCATCGACGGCACGGCTTGGCGCAGGTTCTCGCCCTCGTGGACAAACACCGGGTAAATCAAATCGTGCGGCGTAACTTGGTGCTCGCGCACCAAATTGCGGGTGAAAGCGTCGCGGCGCAAGCGGCGCGGACGGTTGCTCGGAAAAGGGGTGGGGCTTGAAAGATGCATGGTGAAAATTGTGCCCCATTCCGTATAGCCGTAGTCCAGCCCACTAAACTGCAGCGATGTTGTGGGTTAAATCTTTTCATATCGTCTTCGTGGCCAGCTGGTTTGCCGGCCTTTTTTATTTGCCGCGCATCTTTGTCAATTTGGCAATGGTGGCACCGGGCTCGGCCGCCGAGCGCGACCGCCTGCTGCTGATGGCGCGCAAGCTGATGCGCTTTACCACGCTGCTGGCGGTGCCTGCCGTCGGGCTGGGCATTTGGCTGTGGGCGGGTTACGGCATTGGCTGGGGGCCGGGCAATGCGTGGATGCACGCCAAGCTGGCGCTGGTGCTGCTGGCGCTGGGCTACCACCACGCCTGCGGCGTGATGCTGCGCAAACTAGCTACCGGCACCAGCCAGCGCAGCCATGTGTGGTTTCGCTGGTTCAACGAAGTGCCGGTGCTGCTGCTGCTGGCCATCGTGGTGCTGGTGGTCGTCAAGCCGTTTTAAGCGGCGCGTTGCACGCTGCGCAGCCACCCAGCATAAATCCATGCACAAAACCACCGCTTGGCCGTTGGCGCTGGTGTATGTCGCGCTGATTGTTTTTGCCAGCCTGTTTCCGTTTGACGGCTGGCGTGCCCAAGGTATTTCGCCCGTCGTCTTTCTGGTTGCGCGCATTCCACCGCCGTACTGGACGGGCTTTGACATCACCATCAACGTCATCGGTTATGCGCCGCTGGGTTTTTTGCTGGCGCTGGCGATGCTGCGCACCGGCTGGCCGCGCAGCGCAGTGCCGGTCGCCGCGCTGGCTGGCGGTTTGTTGTCGCTGTGCATGGAGTATTTGCAGATTTACCTGCCCCAGCGCGTCCCCTCCAACCTCGATTTAGTGCTGAACGCTGCCGGCGCGTTGATTGGCGCGCTGGTGGCTGCGCTGCTGGAGCGCCTGGGCGCGCTGTACCGCTGGAGCCAAATGCGCAACCGCTGGTTTGTGCCCGAGGCGCGCGGCGCGCTGGTGCTGCTGGCGCTGTGGCCGTGGGCGCTGTTGTTTCCTGCTGCCGAGCCGTTTGGTCTGGGCCAAGTGCTAGAGAGATTAGAGGCCGCGCTGCTGGAGGCGCTGCAGGGCACGCCCTTTTTGCCGTGGCTGCCGGTGCGCGAGGCGGCGCTGCTGCCGCTCTCGCCAGCGGGTGAATTGCTGTGCGTGGCGCTGGGGCTGTTGGTGCCATGTTTGCTGGCGTATAGCGTGATTGGCCATGTCGGGCGCCGCGCCGTGTTTGCTTTGGCCACGGCGGCGATAGGTGTCGCTGTCACCGCACTGTCGGCCGCGCTCAGTTACGGCCCTGTACACGCGTGGGAGTGGTTGAGTCTGCCCGTGCATGTTGGCCTGTGGGCAGGGGTGGTGCTGGCGGCGCTGGCGCTGGCGCTGCCTCGGCGCGCAGCGGTGGTGCTGCTGCTGCTGGTGCTGGTGGTACACCTGAGCCTGCTCAACGACGCGCCCACCAGCGCTTATTTTGGGCAAACATTGCAGGCGTGGGAGCAGGGGCGCTTCATCCGCTTTTTTGGTATCGGCCAATGGTTGGGCTGGTTGTGGCCGTATGCCACCTTGGGATATGTGTTGCTGCGCGCCTCGGCCCGCGAGCAGCGTTCTTAAAATGCGCGCATGACTGTATCTACCACTCCCACCCAAGCCGCCGGCACCGCTGCAAGCTACTTCGAGCGCCATATTTTTTTCTGCACCAACGAGCGCGCCAACGGTGAAAACTGCTGCGCTCAATACAACGCACAAGCCGCGTTTGAATACTGCAAAAAGCAAGTGAGCGACATGGCCTTGGCCGGCGTAGGCAAAGTGCGCGTCAACAAGGCCGGTTGCTTGGACCGCTGCGCCGCCGGCCCCGTCGCCGTGGTCTATCCAGAGGCCGTCTGGTACAGCTATGTGGACAACGCCGACATCGACGAAATCGTCGAATCGCACCTGAAAAACGGCCAAGTGGTCGAGCGCTTGCTGACGCCACCGGAACTTGGCCGCTGATGGGCACTCTATGAGCGTTGCCTGCGCGTTTTACGAAGGCTTTTTTAAGCCTTTTACCCCTCTAGCCCAATGAATACAAGCGCTAGCAGCTATCAAAATAATACTGATCTATGAATGCACAAACTGAGCGATTGAGCCTGCTCGGCGCTGCCGGCGTGATTGAAGCGGTGCGCGACGCGGCGGCGGTGCCTGCGGGCGCGGCTGCGCGCGGTGTGGCCGTCATCGCCCACCCGCACCCGCTCTTTGGCGGCACGCTGGACAACAAAGTGGTGCAAACGCTGGCGCGCGCTTTGGTGCAGTGCGGTTGGACGGCGGTGCGTTTTAATTTTCGCGGCGTCGGTGCCAGCGCCGGCACACACGACCAAGGACGCGGCGAGTTGGAAGATTTTTTGGCCGTGGTCGAGCAAGTCGCCCCGACCGGTGCGCTGGCGCTGGCCGGCTTCTCGTTTGGCGCCTTCGTCACCAGCCACGCGCTGGCGGCGTTGTGGCCGCAGCGCCATGTTGAGCAGGTGGTGCTGGTCGGCACGGCGGCCAGCCGCTTTGACGTTGCCCCGGTGCCCCCCGAGGCGCACCTGCGCACCTTGGTGGTGCACGGCGAGCAAGACGACACCGTGGCGCTGAGCGACGTGCTGAACTGGGCACGCCCGCAGGTGCTGCCGGTGACGGTGGTGCCCGGCGGCGGCCATTTCTTTCACGGCCAACTGCCGCTGCTGAAAAACTTGGTGGTACGCCACCTGCAATCGCGCGCTTGAGCGCTTGAGTGCCTTTTTATCGTCCCGATTGCCCTGCGCTGGTGATCGGGCTTTTTTATTGTTTGACTGAGGTGCCGTTGGCTATGAAACCCGTTTTTTCTGTATTTCGCACCGTGGCGCTGGCTGCCGCGCTGACCTCGGCGGCTTTTGTCGCGCCAGCGCAAACTGCGCCCGCTGCTGTCGCTGGCGCTCCTGCCCAAAGCATCCCGATGCCCCAGCCGCCCGAGATTGCCGCGCGCACCTACATGCTGATTGATGTGACCGCCGACCAAATTTTGGCCGCCAAAGACATCGACGCCCCGGTCGAGCAAGCTTCGCTGACCAAGCTGATGACGGCGTATTTGGTGTTTGACGCACTGCGCGCCAAGAAGATCGACCTACAGCAAAAACTGCCAGTCAGCGTGAAAGCCTGGAAAATGCCCGGCTCGCGCATGTTCATCGATCCCAAAATGCAGGTGCCAGTGGACGACCTGATCAAAGGCATGATTGTTCAATCCGGCAACGACGCCACGATGGCGCTGGCCGAGGGCGTGGGCGGCACCGCCGAGCAATTCGTTCACCTGATGAACGAGCAAGCCAAAGCGCTGGGCATGACTGGCACCAGCTACAAAAACCCCGAAGGCCTGACCGAGCCGGGCCACCTGACCACGGCGCGCGACCTGAGCATCTTGGCGGTGCGCTTGATGCACGACTTTCCGCAGTACATGCACTACTACGCCACCAAGCAGTACAGCTACCCCGGCACGCCGCCCTCCAACGGCAACAACCGCAATTCGCTGCTGTTTCGTGACCCCACCGTCGATGGCCTGAAAACCGGCCACACCGCCGCCGCCGGTTACTGCTTGGTCGCCACGGCCAAGCGCGAGTTTCCGCAGGTCGGCACGCGCCGGCTGGTCTCCATCGTGCTGGGTGCCTCCAGCGAAAACGCCCGCGCCAACGAGAGCCAAAAGCTGCTCAACTGGGGCTACACCGCGTTTGATGCGGTCAAGTTGTTTGACGCCGACCAGCCGGTCGCTACGCCAGCGGTGTGGAAAGGCAAAGGCAGCAGCGTCAAGATGGGCCGCACCGAGGCCATCGTGGTGGCCGTGCCCGCCGGCAGCAGCGGCAAAATTGCCACGCACATTTCGCACCAAGACCCGCTGATTGCGCCGTTTAGCAAAGGCCAAGCGATTGGCGCGCTGAAAGTCACGCTGGGCGATGCGCCGCTGCGCGACGTGCCGCTGGTGGCGCTCGACGGCGTCGAGCAAGCCGGCATGATGGGCCGCGCGTGGGATGCCATGCGCTTGTGGATTAAGTAAGCTTTTATTAATTTGATAGCTATCAGCGCATATATCTAAAGGGCTAGAGGCCTATTTCATTTGAAATTAGCAGCTGGAATAGCCCTTTTAGTTCATGCGCCTTGTCGGCGCTGGCGCCACAGACAAGGCGATTTTTCTTGTCAGCGGGCAACGCCTCTGATAAATTAGAGAGCTTTTCGGAAATTGTCACGATGTCCGAGAAGTTCACGTTTTCGTTTTTTACGTTTAGGGACGACAGTATTCATGCCAACCATTAACCAGCTCATTCGACATGGGCGCGAGGTCGAGAAGACCAGTTCTAAAAGCCCGGCGATGGAAAACTCGCCACAGCGCCGCGGCGTGTGCACCCGTGTGTACACCACGACGCCTAAGAAGCCTAACTCCGCTCTGCGTAAAGTCGCCAAAGTGCGCCTGACCAACGGTTTTGAGGTTATTTCGTACATCGGCGGTGAAGGCCACAACCTGCAAGAGCACAGCGTCGTGCTGGTGCGCGGCGGTCGTGTCAA
>JAGNUJ010000028.1 GCA_017987055.1 Giesbergeria sp. | reverse complement strand
GACAGCACGCTGATGGTGATGGCCGCACCGGCCATGTTGATGGTCGCGCCCAGCGGAATGGCGATGCTGTAGGTGTCCTCGTTCAAATTGAGCCGCTTGGCCAGTGCCAAGTTGATCGGAATATTGGCGGCCGAGCTGCGCGTAAAGAAGGCGGTGACGCCGCTTTCGCGCAGGCAGGTAAACACCAGCGGATAGGGGTTGTTGCGCAGCATGACAAACACAATCAGCGGATTGACCACCAACGCCACAAACACCATGCAGCCAATCAGCACTGCCAACAGATGGGCGTAACCCCACAGCGCCTGCTCGCCCGCCTCGGCAAAGGTGCTGGCCACCAAACCGACAATGCCCAGCGGCGCAAAGCGAATCACCCACTGAATGACGGTGGTGATGCTGGCCGATAAATCGACCATCAGCGCGCGCGTTCCGGCGCTGGCGTGGCGCAAGGTCATGCCAATGCCGACCGCCCAAGCCAAGATACCGACGTAATTGGCATTCATCAGCGCCCGCACCGGGTTATCGACCACGTTCATCAACAGCGTCAGCAGCACGTCTTGGATGCGCATCGGCGCGCTGGCGGCTTCGGCAGCGCCTTGCAACACCAAAGTGGAGGGGAACCACAGACTGGCGGTGACAGCAACGACAGCCGCCGTCAACGTGCCGATCAAATACAGCGCCAACACCGGACGCATGTGTGTGGCCTGACCCGGCTGGTGGTTGCTGATGGCAGCGATGACCAAAATAAACACCAGCACCGGCGCGACGGCCTTGAGCGCCGCAATAAACAGCGTGCCCAAAATAGCCACCTTGGGCGTGGCCGCTGGCCACAACACGGCAAAGGCGATGCCAACGAGCAGGCCAATCACAATTTGCGTGACCAAGCTGGTGCGCTTGGCCCAACTCAGCAGGGGATTCAAAATCATGGAGAAGAAACTCAGGTAACGGCACCAGCTGCAGCGCCTGTGAAAATGCAATTTTAGGTGTCGCCATTGGCCAAGCCAGCGCTAACCCTTGCAGCGCCCCAGGTGAGCCACTGCACAACTGCCAGCAGTAAAGCCCGGATAATCGCGCCCCATGTCCTCCCCCAAAGTCCTTTTCGGCTTCCATGCCGTGGGCGTGCGTCTCAAGACCGCCCCAAAATCCATCATCGAGATTTACTACGAAGTGACGCGCCGCGATGCGCGGATGCGCCAGTTTCTCGACCGCGCCCGCGAAGCCGGCGCTCGCCTGATCGAAGCCGACAGCGTGCGCATTGCCAAACTCGCCGGCAGCCACGGCCATCAAGGCGTGGCGGCGCGCGTTGAAGCGGTGGCACAAGTCACCTCGCTCGACGAACTGCTCGAAGACCTCGAAGCCGCGGGCATCGACCAGCCGCTGCTGTTGGTGCTCGACGGTGTGACCGACCCGCACAACCTAGGAGCCTGCCTGCGCGTGGCCGAAGGCGCTGGCGCGCACGCGGTGATTGCGCCCAAAGACCACGCGGTCGGCATCAACGCCACCGTGGCCAAAGTGGCCAGCGGTGCGGCCGAGACCATGCCCTATTTCATGGTGACCAACTTGGCGCGCACGCTCAACGAGCTGAAAGAGCGCAACATTTGGATCATCGGCACCAGCGACGACGCGCCGCAAACCCTGTACCAAGCCGACCTGAAAGGCCCGGTCGCACTGGTACTGGGCGCTGAGGGCGACGGTATGCGCCAACTGACGCGCAAAACCTGCGACTCTTTGGTCAGCATCCCGATGAAGGGTGCGGTCGAGAGCCTGAACGTGTCAGTCGCCAGCGGCGTGTGTTTGTACGAGGCACTGCGCCAGCGCGGCGGCTAAATAGCGAAATGCAGGCGCTCAATACACCAGCGTCTGCACACCTTGGGCAGTTCCCAGCAGGCAGACCGAGGCCTTTTGGTGCGCAAACACACCGACCGTCACCACGCCCGGCCATTGGCTGACTTCTGACTCAAACGCCAACGGGTCGGTAATGGACAGACCCGTCACGTCCAGAAGGTGCTGGCCGTTGTCAGTGACCACCGGCTGGCCGTCTTTGCAGCGCAGCACGGCCTGGCCACCTTGGGCAGCAAAGCGGCGGGCGATTTGCTTGGCCGACATCGGAATGATCTCCACCGGCAGCGGAAAACGTCCCAACACCTCGACGCGCTTGGACTCGTCGGCAATGCAGATAAAGCGCTGTGCCAACGCGGCGACAATTTTTTCGCGCGTCAAAGCGGCGCCACCGCCTTTGATCATGTGGCCTTGGCCGTCGATCTCGTCAGCGCCATCAACATACACCGCCAGACTTTCGACCTCATTGGCATCGAGCACCGGGATGCCGATGGCTTGCAGGCGCTCAGTGCTGGCAACCGAGCTAGAAACGGCAGCGCGGACTTGGTCTTTGATAGTGGCCAGTGCATCGATAAATTTGTTGACTGTCGAGCCAGTACCCACGCCAACGATGTCGCCGGGAGTGATGTATTGCAGCGCAGCTTGGCCGACCAGCGTCTTGAGTTCGTCTTGTGTCAGGAGAGAAGGTGTGCTCATGGGGGAGAATCAGGGGATGAATTCTGAATTATCCCCATGTCACTGATCCCTTACGCCCTCACCCGCCGGTTTTTGTTTGGCATGGACGCCGAAGCCGCCCACGACTTCACCATGAACGCGATGGCGCGCGGCCAAGGCTCGCCGCTGCAATGGGCTTGGTGCCACGAAACCATCGACGACCCGATCGAGCTGGCTGGCCTGACCTTTCCCAACCGGGTCGGCATGGCTGCTGGTTTGGACAAAAACGCCCGCTGCATCGACGCCCTGGGCGCGATGGGCTTTGGCTTTGTCGAAGTCGGCACCGTCACGCCCAAAGCGCAACCCGGCAATCCCAAGCCGCGCATGTTCCGCCTGCCAGAGAGCCGCGCGCTGATCAACCGGCTGGGCTTTAACAACGACGGTTTAGACGCCTTTGTGCGCAACGTGCAGCAGGCCACCTTCCGCAGCCAAAACAAGCGCCGCCACCCGATGCTGCTGGGCCTCAACATTGGTAAAAACGCCGCTACGCCGATCGAAAACGCCACCAGCGACTACCTGACCTGCTTGGACGGCGTGTATCCGCACGCGGACTACGTGACCATCAACATCAGCTCACCCAACACGCAAAACCTGCGCGCACTGCAAAGCGATGAAGCGCTGGACGGCTTGCTGGGCGCGATTGCCCAGCGGCGTGAAGTACTGCAACAGCAATACACAAAAACTGACAGCAAAGGCAACCACACGCCACGCCGGGTACCGATTTTTGTCAAGATTGCCCCCGACTTAGACGAGGCGCAGGTGAGCGTGATTGCCGCCACCCTGCAGCGCCACGGCATGGATGGCGTGATTGCCACCAACACCACCATCAGCCGCGAGGCGGTGCGAGGCCAGCCCCACGCCAACGAGACCGGCGGCCTGAGCGGTGCGCCGGTACTGGAAGCCAGCAACCAAGTGATTCGCCAACTGCGTGCCGCGCTGGGCAGCCGCTTTCCGATTATTGGTGTCGGCGGCATCATGGGTGAGCAAGACGCGGTGAGCAAAATCCGCGCCGGCGCTGACGTCGTGCAAATTTATACCGGTCTGATTTACGAAGGCCCCAGCCTGCCAAGCCGAGCCGCGCGGGCCATCAAAACGATGGCGTAAATAAGTAGAAACCATCCCAATATAAAAAAGGGCTGCTGGTACACATCACCAGCAGCCCTTTTTGGTTTGGAGCGACTACAGCGCGGCCATCAACGCAAAGCGCGCAAACGCACCAAAATCGGCAGCGCCGTGCTAACCCAGCCCAACAAGCGCTTGGGGCCAATCGCATACACCGCACCCGCCGCAGCGACCAGCGCCAGCGGGTGCTGGCGGGCAAACGCGCCAGCGCGCATGGCAACCGAGGCATCAGGCGGCAGCCCTTGCTGAGCCCGCACCGCCGCACGGTATTGGGCGCGCAACTCGCGGCGCTCATAAAAACGAGCGCGCTGAGCGGCAATGCGATAGAGCACGGCTTGTTGCTCTGGCGTAGGCGGCAGTGGAGGCGAAGCAGCCATTAAAAGCCCTCCTTGATATCGATCCAGTCTTGTCGCAGCTCGCGCCGCGTCAAACCAAAGCCACCGCCGCCGCGTTTGGCGACAAAAATCAGCGCAGCAACGGCCAGCATCCACAACAACAGCCATGCGCCGGTCAGCAACCATGCGACCAAAGTGCGCTCAGGTGTATCCCAAAACTGCACAATCAACGCCAGCGACAGCACCACCAAGAACAGCACTGTCAACGCCGCTACGGTCAAGGCCAGCGCCAGCAATTGGCGCCAATGGCGCTTTTGCTGTTGCCACTCCAGCTGCGCCAATTCCAAACGGTCTTGCGCAGCCAAAACGCCTTCAGCCCCAGTAGCGCGCCAACGCGCAACCAAGGCATCCAGTCCGAGCAGAGAAATCCAGTTCACAGCGATGCCGTAACCCGTCGGTCAGCGACGTGCCAGCAAAAAGCCAACCAAAGCACCCACCACCACGGCGGCGCTGGCAACGCGCCATGGCTCATCGTGGGCGTAGCGGTCGGCCAAACGGGCAGCGTCGCGGGCTTGGCGGGCAGCGTCTTGGGCGGCGTTGACAGCGGCGTCGCGCACGCTGTGCATGCCGTCATCCAAGCGCTGGCGCAGCACTTTGATTTCAGGCACGCTGTCCAAATCGCGGCTGGACAACAAACCACGCAGGTCAGAGACCAGTTTTTCGAGCTCGTTTTGGGTACTAGAAACGTCAGTAATGTCTTTGCTCATCGTCATCTTTCATTAGGCTAAAAACGCAACCATGCCACATACCGTGGACACTGCCTGCAACGAACTGTCTATCTTATCCGCCTGTAGCAAGCAACTGCAGCAAGCCCGCCTCGTCCAGCACCGGCACACCCAACTCCTGCGCCTTGGTGAGTTTGCTGCCAGCTTCAGCGCCTGCCACCACATAAGTGGTTTTTTTGCTGACCGATCCCGCCACCTTGGCACCCGCAGCTTCGAGGCGCTCTTTGGCCTCCTCGCGGCTCAGGCTGGGCAACGTGCCGGTAATCACCACCGTCATGCCCGCCAGCGGCTGAACAGCGCGCTCAGCTGGAGCGCCTTCCTCCCACGTCACGCCGCAGGCGCGCAACTGCTCGACCACCTCGCGGTTGTGCGGCTGGTCAAAAAACAGGCGCAGGCTGCGCGCCACCACCGGGCCGACCTCGTTGACTTGCAGCAATTGCTCCTCGGTCGCATCCATGATGGCATCCAGACTGCCAAAGTGGCGCGCCAAGTCTTTCGCCGTGGCCTCGCCTACATGGCGAATACCCAAGCCAAACAAAAAACGCGGCAAGGTGGTTTGCTTGGATTTGTGCAGCGCCGCCAGCACGTTGTGCGCTGATTTCTCGGCCATGCGCTCCAGTGCCAACAGCGACACCAGCCCCAGCCGGTACAAGTCGGGCAGCGTGCGAATCACGTGGTGTTCGACCAGCTGATCGACCAACTTGCCACCCAGCCCCTCAATGTCCATCGCACGGCGCGCGGCAAAGTGCAACAGGGCTTCTTTGCGCTGCGCCGGGCAAAACAGCCCGCCAGTACAGCGGTGGTTGGCCTCGCCCTTTTCGCGCACTACGGCGCTGGCGCACACCGGGCACTGCGCCGGCATTCGAAAGTTGGGCACGTATCCAGCGCGCACCCCCGGCACCACGCCGACCACTTCAGGAATCACGTCCCCGGCGCGGCGCACGATCACTTGGTCGCCGACACGCACGTGTTTTTTGCGCACTTCAAACAGGTTGTGCAGCGTGGCATTGGTCACCGTCACGCCGCCGACAAACACCGGTGCCAGCCGCGCCACCGGCGTCAGCTTGCCGGTGCGGCCCACTTGCACGTCGATGCCGTCAATGCGCGTCAGCATCTCTTGCGCCGGGTATTTGTGCGCCACCGCCCAGCGCGGCTCACGGGTGACAAAACCCAGTTGGCGCTGCAGCTCCAGCGCGTTGACTTTGTAAACCACACCGTCGATGTCGTAGGGCAGCTGGTCGCGCGCGGCGCCAATGCGCTGGTGATACGCTATCAGTTCAGTAGCGCCCAGCGCACGTGTTACTTGGTCTGCAACCGGAAAACCCCATAATTTCAGCGCCTGCAGCAGCGCGTAATGGGTGGCAAAGGCCGGGCCGCCTTCGCTCACTGGGGTGATAGCGCCCAAGCCGTAGGCAAAAAAGCTCAATGGCCGCTGCGCTGCAATGCCGGAATCCAACTGGCGCATCGCCCCCGCAGCCGCATTGCGCGGGTTGACGAAGGTTTTGCCGCCCTGCGCGCGCTGGCGCTCGTTGAGCGCGTCAAAGTCGGCGCGGCGCATAAACACCTCGCCGCGCACCTCCAGCAGCGGCGGCACACCGGCGGCACCGCTGGGCAGCGTCAGCGGGATTTGCCGCAGCGTGCGGATGTTGTGGGTGACGTTCTCGCCCACCTCACCATCGCCACGGGTGGCGGCTTGCACCAGCTGGCCGTTTTCGTAGCGCAGGCTCATCGCCAAGCCGTCAAATTTGGGTTCGGCGACGTATTCGACCGGCGGCGCGCTCTGGTCCAAGCCCAGCTCACGGCGTACGCGGGCATCAAACGCCTCGGCGCCGCTGGCCTCGGTATCGGTTTCGGTGCGAATGCTGAGCATGGGCACGGCGTGGCGCACCGGCGCCAAGCCGTCCATCACCGCGCCACCCACGCGCTGGGTGATGGATTCGGGGGTAATCAGCTCAGGGTGCTGCGCCTCTAAGGCTTGCAAGCGCTGGTAGAGGCGGTCGTATTCCGCATCCGGCACCGTCGGCGCATCGTTGACGTAGTAAGCGTGCGCCCAAGTGTTGAGCTGCGTGCGCAGCGCATCCACTTCGTTTTTAATAGCTGCCAGCGCAGGCTCCATAAGGGCTGGAGCCGTAAAAAGCTCTAAATTCTCGCTCATTTAGCTGAACAACCGCCGTGCCAGCGGCGAGCCAGCGGCCAAATCGCGGCTGTCGAGCTTGTCGTAGAGCAGTTCCAAATCGCTGGCAATCGGCTCCATTGCCATCGCGGGCAACGGCGTACCGTGCTGGTCACACAGCACGCCGTCCATGTGGGTACACAGCACCACGGCGATTTCGCGCAGACGGGCAAACGGCTTTTCGCTGCGGTGCACTTGGGCCACGTCCAAGCTGATCAGCAGGTCGCGAATCGCCGACTGGTCCATGTCGTCGGTGGCGGCGGCCTGCGCGTCAAACATCAAATTGAGCAGCGGCGGCACACCCGGCGCGCTGGCCGGCAGCACCATGCGCCCGGGCAAAACCCCGGCCACAAAGCCCATGCGGGTGGCGTTTTGCTGCAGATAACCGGGACTCCAAGCGGCGCGGCGCGCGCGCAGCACAAAGGCCAGTTGCGCATCGTGCTCGCTGGCAAACAAGTCCAGCTCGCGCGCCCGGGCGACCTCGTGCAGCATGTCCGGAAAATCGGGCGCTGCATTGATGGCATCGGCAAACGCTTGAACCTTGATGACAAATTCGGAATACTCGATTTCGTTCAGCGCGCCGGTGCGGTTGGCCAGCTGCACGCCGGCTTGAAACAGCCGATAGCGCTGTCCGCCCAAAGGCCGCTCCCACAGCTGAGAGGTCTCGTTAAAGCCCTCAATGCCAAACGGCTTGCTGCCGACGCGGCGCGTGGGCGGCATCGCCGCCAGCGCGGCCTCGCCAGAGACTGGCTGATCGGCTTGCAGCGGCGCGATGGCGTCAATCAACGGATCCAAACCCGAGCGGCGCTCAGGCAGATGCGCTGGCACGGACAGGTGGTGCGAATCATGCGAGTCATGCGAGTCGGCACCCTTGCGCTGGTCCTGCGCCTGTGCCCCATAGCCCAGTTCTGGCTCGACATCAAACATGGAGTGGATGCTGTCGGGCGGCGGCGCTACCGAAGGGTGACCCGCGCCGTCAAACGCTGGCTCGTGGCGCAGCGCTTGCTCAGAATCGCGCGGGGCTTGCGCTGGCCGGGCTTTTTTGGGCGCATTGCGCCGTGCAGTCCAAGCGTTGTAAGCCACGATAAGGGTCAATAAAACGACGCCAATGATGGCCAGACTAATTTGCAAAGTGCTCATGGTGGATAAATTCGGTTCAGGCGGCGTCGGCCATTGACAGGGCAGACTCCATGTCCACTGCCACGATACGCGAGACGCCCTGCTCTTGCATGGTGACGCCGATCAGCTGTTCGGCCATCTCCATGGCGATTTTGTTGTGGCTAATAAACAGGAATTGGGTTTCTTTACTCATGCTGGAGACAAGTTTCGCATAGCGCTCGGTGTTGGCGTCGTCCAGCGGTGCATCGACCTCGTCGAGCAAACAAAACGGCGCCGGATTGAGTTGAAAGATAGCAAACACCAGCGCAATCGCCGTCAGCGCTTTTTCGCCGCCCGAGAGCAGGTGGATGGTTTGGTTTTTTTTACCGGGCGGCTGCGCCATCACCTGCACGCCGGAATCGAGAATTTCGTCGCCCGTCACGATCAAGCGCGCATTGCCGCCGCCAAACAACTCCGGAAACATCCGGCCAAAGTGCCGGTTGACCGCGTCGAAGGTTCCCGACAGCAGCTCGCGCGTTTCAGCGTCGATTTTGCGGATGGCGTCTTCCAGCGTCTGCATGGCCTCGGTCAGGTCCGCCATTTGCATATCGAGAAAGCTTTTGCGCTCGCGGGCGGCGGCCAATTCGTCCAGCGCGGCCAAGTTGACGGCACCCAGTGCGGTGATGGCTTGGCGCAGACGATCCATCTCGCCTTGCAGGCCAGCCACGCGCACATTGCCGTCGGTGATGGACTGCGCCAGCGCCGCCATATCGGCCTGCGCCTCTTGCAGCAGGGTGCCGTATTGCTCCAGCCCCAAGCGCGCGGCTTGCTCTTTGAGCTGAAACTCAGTGATGCGGGCGCGCAGCGGCTCCAGCGCCCGCTCAATCTGCACGCGCCGCTCATCGCTGACGCGCAATTGGGCGCTCAGGCCGTCGTAGGCGCTGCGCTCGGCGGCCAAGGCTGCTTCGCGCTCGGCCTTCAGCGCCAGCACGTCTTGCAGGCCGCCTTGCGCCGCTGCGTCTGACAGGCGCTCGAGCTCGGCTTGAGCGCGCACGCGCTCATCGGCCAGCGCGGCGGCTTGGCTGCTGGCGGTGTCCAGCGTGCGCGCCAGCTCGGCGCGGCGCGCTTCCAAGCTGCGCTGCGAGAAGGTCGCCTCTTGCGCTTGGCGCTCCAAGCGGCGTTGCTGCTCGCGGCATTCGTTCAATTGGCGCTCAGCCTCGATGACGCGCTCGTCCAGCTGGGCGTGGCGCTCTTGCGTGTCGGCCAGTTGCATATCCAGCTCTTCAAAGCCCGCTTCGGCCAGCACGCGGCGCTCTTGCAGGTCGGCCAGTTGCGCTTCAATTTCGGCAATGTCGGCGCCAATTTGTTCGCTGCGGGCGCGGGTTTGTTCGACCAACTGCGACAGGCGCAGGTGTTCGACTTGCAGCTCGTGGGCGCGGTTTTGGGTTTCGGTGGCTTCGCGCCGGGCGCTGGTCAGGCGCTGGGCGGCATCGGCATAAGACGACTCGGCGCGCAGCAAGGCACTGCGGGCTTCTTCGGCAATCAGCGTTTGCGCGCGCAGCTCTTTGGTCAGGTGCTCAATCTCTTGCGCGCGCGCCAGCAGGCCCGATTGCTCCGAGTCCTGCGCATAAAAGCCAACGCTGTGCGGTGTCACCGCATGGCCGCCGGGAAGGTAGATGGCTTCGCCAGCCTGCAACTGACCGCGCAGCGCCAAGGCCTCGTCCAACGACGGCGCGGTGTAGCAGCCTTGCAGCCAGTCAGCCAGCACGGCGCGCAGGCCAGCATCCTGCAGGCGCAGCCAATCGGCCAAGCGTTGCAGGCCACCAGCGCCAGCCGGCAGTGGCGCAGCAGCGCCCAGCGGCGGACTGAAAAACACCAGCTTGGCCGGCGGCACATCGCCCACGCCTGCGCCCGCGCCTGCACCCAAAAAGCCGCGCACGCTCTCTAAGCGGCCGACTTCCAGCGCGCCCAAGCGCTCACGCAGCGCCGCTTCTAGCGCGTGCTCCCAGCCGCTTTCGACGTGGATGCGACTCCACAGCCCTTGCAGGCCGTCTAAGCCGTGTTGGGCCAGCCACGGCTGCAGCTTGCCGTCGGTTTTGAGCTTTTCTTGCAGCGCTTTGAGCGCTTCCATGCGCGCTGACAAATCGGCTTGGCGGGCAGATTCACTGTTCACCGCCTGCTGGCGCGTGCGCCGGTCTTCGTCCAACTGAGGCACCGCGTCTTGCAAATCGGCCAGACGCGCTTGGGCAAATTCCGCGCCTTCTTGCGCGGCCTCCAACTGGCTGTGCAGATGGGCCAGTCGCGCCTCGTCCGGCGCGGCCAGCGCGTTACGGTCGGCGCGCAGGCGCTCGTAACGGCTGTCTAACTGGCGGCTTTGTTCGTTGATGTTGCGCTGCTCTGCCGCCAGCACGCCGATTTGTTGCTGCACTTGCACCACGGCGGCGCGCTGCTCGTTGGCGCGGGCTTGGGCTTGGCGCAGGGCGTCTTCGAGGTCGGGCAGCAGCATCGCTTGCTCCTCGACCTGGGCGGCCAGCAGCTCGGCGCGCTCTTGGGCATCGACGCCAGCGCCAGCGAGGTTCTCTAATTCAAATTGCGCCTCGTCTTTGCGCTCTGACCACTGCGCAATTTGCTCGGCCAGCGCCACCAAGCGCTGCTGCACCCGCTGGCGGCCTTCAATCACGTAGCGGATTTCCGCCTCCAAGCGGCCAATCTCAGCGGTGCTTTCGTACAGCTTGCCCTGCGCTTGGGTCACTTGGTCGCCGGCGGCGTAGTGCGCTTGGCGCACGGTTTCCAGCTCGGACTCGATGTGGCGCAGCTCGGCCATGCGCGCCTCCAAGTCGTTAACGGCCTGCAGGCCCTCCAGGCGCACTTTGGTCTGCTGTTCTTCAGCCTCGGCGCGCTTCAGAAACCATTGCTGGTGTTGCTTTAGCGTGGCCTCGGATTGCAGCGCGTGGTACTGCTGCGCCACTTCGGCTTGCAGCTCCAGTTTTTCGAGGTTCAGATTCAGCTCGCGCAGGATGTCTTCGACGCGGGTCAGGTTCTCGCGCGTGCCGCTCAAGCGGTTTTCGGTTTCGCGGCGGCGCTCTTTGTATTTGGAGACGCCGGCGGCTTCTTCCAAAAACAGGCGCAACTCTTCCGGGCGGCTTTCAATAATCCGGCTGATGGTGCCCTGACCAATGATGGCGTAGGCGCGCGGCCCCAGTCCGGTGCCCAAAAACACGTCCTGCACGTCGCGTCGGCGCACTGGCTGGTTGTTGATGTAGTAGCTGCTGGTGCCGTCGCGGGTCAGCACGCGCTTGACGGCAATCTCTAAGTACTGGTTCCACTGGCCACCGGCGCGGTGGTCGTGATTTTCAAACACCAGCTCGACGCTGGCGCGGCTGGCCTGCTTGCGCGTGGTGGTGCCGCTGAAGATGACGTCTTGCATCGACTCGCCGCGCAGCTCACTGGCTTTGCTCTCGCCCAGCACCCAGCGCACCGCATCCATGATGTTGGATTTGCCGCAGCCGTTGGGGCCGACCACACCGACCAACTGACCGGGCAGCAGGAAGTTGGTGGGATCGGCAAACGACTTGAAACCAGAAATTTTGATGGAGTTGAGACGCACGAATTACCTGTAAAACCGCACCGCTGGCAACCAGCCAAGCGCACCAAAGCACGGGGGTTTGAGGGGGTGAATGTTACCCGAGGCCAGTGCGCACCTTACAAGCTGCGCCGCAATCGCAAAAAGAGCCTCTTGGGTGTCAAATTTTAAGCCAAATCGACCTCAAACCCTTTAAACACGTGCGGTTATAGCTATTAATTCAATACCAAATCCGCCTACCACCCAGCGCCGCGATATCCAGCTTTACCCGCCAGCACAGACAAGAGCGTAGCCAAAACACGCTGCCGCCCTTCAGGCTCTCTCCTACAAGCAAGTCAGCGTTTGAGAAGCCCGGTGCCTTCAATAAGAACCACACACCGCATGGCTAAAACCCTGCACACGCTTCAGGTTTAACTGCATGCCAAGACAATAGTTGCCTATGCAATTAAATTGTTGCGCCATGCAAGACACCTCTCCGCCTGACGCTGCCAACGCCGCCGCACAGGGCAACTTTTACGTACCCGGCCAGTACACGCCTGACCAAAGCGTGGGCTACTTGATGCGCCGGGTACTCAGCTCCATCTTGTCGCAGGCCGACGCCCAACTGGCGCCGCACGACGTCACCTATGTGCAGTATTTGCCGCTCTACAAGCTGCTCAGCGGCGACTGCAACACTGTCGCGGCGCTGTCGCGCGAGTTGGAAATTGACCCCGGTGCCATCACCCGCGCGCTCGACCGGCTGGAAGCCAAAGGGCTGGTGCGACGCGAGCGCTCCACCACCGATCGCCGCGTGGTGCATCTGGCGCTGACCGATGAAGGCCGCGCCGTCGCAGCCAAAGTGCCACGCGTGTTGACCGAAGTGCTCAACGGCCACCTGAGCGACTTCAACCATGCCGAATGGCAACAAATGCTGCATTTGCTGCAGCGCATGCTGGCCAACGGCGAGGCGCTGCGCCAAGCCACCCAACAAGCCAGCCAGTCCGCCGCCGACTAACGGCCTGCGCGCCCTGCACGCTCTACGCTTTTTCAGGCTTCTTGAGACTTTCCATGACCCACACCCCTCTTTTGCCCCGCACCGCTGCCGTGTGCGCGCTGCTGTGCCTTGGCGCTCTGGCCAGCGGCTGCGCCTCGCAAGGCCCAGCGCACACCCCACTGGCCACCCGCAGTGCGGCAGATGTGGGACTGACTGCCAGCGCCTCCGCACCCGTGGCCGCGCAGTGGTGGACGGCGCTGGGCGATGCCCAATTGAATACGCTGGTCGCGCAAGCCCTGCAAGGCAGTCCCAGCTTGGCCGTGCTGCAGGCGCGGCAAACGCGCGCACTGGCCTTGGCCGATGCGGCGCGCACCGCCAGCCAGCCACACGCCACGCTGGAAGCCGACGCCTCGCGCCAGCGCTACAGCGCCAACGGCATGGTGCCCGCGCCGATTGCCGGCAGCACTTGGAACAGCGCCAACCTCCAAGCGGGCTTGAACTGGTCGCCCGATTTTTTTGACCGCCACCGCGCCGAGCTGCAAGCCGCACTCGGTCAAGCCCGTGCCGCACAAGCCGACAGCGCGGCCGCTGCCAGCGCACTGGCCACTCAGGTCAGCCGCAGCTACATCGCACTGGCGCGCCTGTTGGCCCAGCGCGCCGTGGCCGAGCAGCACCTAGCGCAGCGCAACGCCCTGCGGCAACTAACGCAAGAGCGCACCCAAGCCGGTTTGGATAGCCAAGTCGAACTCACCCAAGCCCAAGCAGCCCTGCCCGAAGCGCGCGGACAGATGGAAGCGCTGGACGAGCAAATCACGCTGGCCCGGCGCCAAGTGGCCGCCCTGTGCGGCCAAGCACCCGACAGCCAAGCCACGCTCACACCGCAACTGGACCAACTGGCACTGAGCGACATGCCCGCCGTGTTGGGGGCTGACCTACTGGGCAGGCGTGCCGACGTGGTGGCTGCGCGCTGGCGCGTCGAAGCAGCAACGCAAGACGTCGCCGTGGCGCGCACCGCGTTCTACCCCAACATCAACCTGAGCGCCTTTGTCGGCCTGAACGCGCTGGGTTTTGACCAGCTGCTGCGCGCCAGCTCGCGCCAAATGGGCGTGGCTCCGACACTGACGCTGCCGCTGTTTGACGGCACCCGCTTGCGGGCGCAGTTGGGCGCTAAGCAAGCCGAACTGGACGCGGCGATTGCCCAATACAACAGCGCGGTGCTGGGCGCTGCCAAAGAAGCCGGCGACGCCATCGGCTCGGTGCAGTCGCTGGCACGCCAACAAACATTGCAAACGCAGGCTGCCGCCAAAACCGAAACCGCTTACGACTTTGCCGTGCAGCGCTTTCGCGCCGGACTGGGCAATTACCTGCTTGTGCTGAGCGCCGAAAGTCCGTTGCTGGCGCAGCGGCGCCTCGGCATTGACCTGCGCGCCCGGCAACTCGACACCCACGTGCTGCTGATGCAGGCGCTGGGCGGCGGCTGGAGTGACGACACCGAACCCGCCAGCGCCCGCGCACCCGACACATCCCCTGAAATACCCGCCGAAAGACGCCCCTCATGAGCACCCCCCTGAATTCGCACGAACACAACACCGTCCGCCGACGTGGCCTGACGGTGATCGCCGCACTGGTTGCCGTGGGCGGACTGGCCTGGGGCGGCTGGCATTGGCTAGAAGCGCGCCACTTTGAGAGCACCGACAACGCCTACGCCGCCGGCAACGTGGTGCAAATCACCCCGCAGGTCGGTGGCACGGTCGTGGCGATTGGCGCGGAGGACACCGATTTTGTCCGCGCCGGCCAAGTGCTGGTAACGCTGGACTCTGCCGACGCCCGCGTGGCACTGGAGCAGGCCGAGGCGCAATTGGCGCAGACCGTGCGCGAAGTACGCACGCTGTTTGCTAACAACGCGCCGCTGAAAGCCCAAGTCAGCCTGCGCCAAGCCGACTTAGCACGGGCGCAGGCCGAAGTCGCGCGCGCGCAAGACGACGTCAATCGCCGCCGCCCGCTGCTGGCCAGCGGTGCCGTCGGCAAAGAAGAGTTTGAGCACGCCACGGCGCAACTGGCCACGGCACAAAGCACGGCGACTGCCGCGCAATCAGCCGTGCGCGCCGCGCAAGAGCAGCTGCTCGCCAGCCAAACCCAAACCGACGGCACCGCGCCAGCCGAGCACCCCAACGTGCAGCGCGCCGCCGCCCGAGTGCGCGAGGCGTGGTTGGCGCTAGAGCGCACCCAACTGAAAGCGCCGCTGGACGGTTACGTCGCCAAACGCGGCGTGCAGCTGGGCCAGCGCGTCGCCGCCGGCGCACCGCTGATGACGGTGGTGGCACTCAAAGACCTGTGGGTAGATGCCAACTTCAAAGAAAGCCAGCTGAAAAATCTGCGCATCGGCCAAAACGCCACGCTGCAGGCCGATGTGTATGGCAGCAAAGTAGTATTTAACGGCACCGTTACCGGCTTGGGCGCAGGCACAGGCGCGGCTTTTTCGCTGCTGCCGGCGCAAAACGCCAGTGGCAATTGGATCAAGATTGTTCAGCGTGTGCCAGTGCGCATTGCGCTAGACCCAGAGCAAGTCGCTGCGCATCCGCTGCGGGTCGGCCTATCGATGGACGTATCGGTCGATATCCGCCAGCAAGAAGGAAAAATGCTGGCCGACAGCCCACGCAGCATGCCGCCCCAAGCGACAGAGGTGTTTGATGCCCAACTGCGCGCCGCTGACAGCCAAGTGCTGGCCATCATTGCCGCTAATTTGGGGCACACGCCAGCGATAAAGCCAGCTCACCCATGAAAGTTGCTGCACCCCCGCCTCCCGCCTTCGACCCCGAACCGCTGAGCGGCGGAATGTTGGTGATGGGCACGCTTGCCCTATCACTGGCAACGTTTATGAATGTGCTCGATTCGTCGATTGCCAACGTCTCGCTGCCGGCCATTGCCGGCGACTTGGGTGTCAGCCCCGGCCAAGGCACGTGGGTGATTACAAGCTTTGGCATTGCCAACGCCATCTCGGTACCGCTGACCGGCTGGCTGACGCAGCGCTTTGGTGCAGTGCGCTTGTTCAGCATGAGCGTGCTGCTGTTTGTCATCACCTCGTGGCTGTGCGGTTTTGCCCCGTCGCTGGAGATACTGGTGTTTTTTCGGGTGCTGCAAGGCTTGGTGGCCGGGCCGATGATTCCGCTGTCGCAGTCTTTGCTGCTGTCGAGCTTCCCGCGTGCGCTGGCGGGCACCGCTTTAGCACTGTGGGGCGTGACCACGCTGGTAGCGCCGGTCGTCGGGCCGCTGCTGG
>JAGNUJ010000109.1 GCA_017987055.1 Giesbergeria sp. | reverse complement strand
CAGGCCAGCCAGTCGGTACGCGTGCGCGCCCAGTTGCTCGACCGCTTGATCAACCAAGCCGGTGAAGTGATGATCACCCGCTCGCGCATGGAAGCGCGCTTAGGTCAGATCAAGACTTCAATGGATGATTTGACCAACAACCTCGAGCGCTTGCGCCACCAACTGCGCGACATCGAGATGCAGTCCGAGTCGCAAATGCAATCGCGCTTGGCGCTGTCCAAAGACACGGCGGTCGGCTTTGACCCGCTGGAGTTTGACCGCTTTACCCGCGTGCAAGAGCTGACCCGCATGATGGCCGAGTCGGTCAACGACGTGGCCACGGTGCAGCGCAATTTGCAGCGCGCGATGGACGGCAACGAAGACGACTTGATCGCCCAAGCCCGCCAAGCGCGTGAGTTGCAGCGCGACTTGCTGCACACGCGCATGGTCGAATTTGAGGGCATCTCCGAGCGCCTGTATGCCGTGGTGCGCCAAACCTCGAAAGAGCTGGGCAAGCAGGTCAAGCTGGACATTACCGGCGGCTCGATTGAAATGGACCGGGGCGTGCTCGACCGGATGACGCCGGCGTTTGAGCACTTGCTGCGCAACTGCGTCTCGCACGGCATTGAGTCACCGCCCGAGCGCCAAGCGGCGGGCAAACCAGCGGCGGGCACCATCACCATTGCCCTGCACCACGAAGGCAACGACGTCTCGGTCGAATTCCAAGACGACGGAGCCGGCCTGAACGTGGAGCGCATCCGCGCCAAAGCGCTGGCCCAAGGAATGATTGCGCCCGACGCCCAAATCACCGATGCCGAGGCGGCCGAGCTGATCTTTATGCCTGGCTTTACCACTGCTGCCCAAGTCACCGGCCTATCGGGGCGCGGCGTTGGCATGGACGTGGTGCGCTCAGAAATCAACTCTTTGGGCGGCCGCATTGAGACCGAGTCCAAAGAAGGCCACGGCATGACGTTCCGCATGGTATTGCCACTGACAACGGCGGTGACGCAGGTGGTGATGCTGCGCGCTGGCGAGTTGTCAATTGGCGTACCGGCCAACTTGGTCGAAGTGGTGCGCCGCGTGCCGCAAGCCGATTTAGCACAGGCCTACAGCAGTGGCCAGTTTGATATCGGCGGCGGTGTGCTGGTGCCGTTTTACTGGTCGGGCGGCTTGCTGCAGGCGTCGCTGAGCAGCCAAGAGTCCATCGGTAAAACGCGCCCGGTGGTGGTGCTGCGCAGCGCCTCGCAGCGCATTGCCATGCACATCGATGAAGTGCTGGGCAACCAAGAGGTGGTGGTGAAAAACCTCGGGCCGCAGCTCTCGCGCTTGCCCGGCTTGGCAGGGATGTCGGTGCTGGCCTCGGGCGCGGTGGTGTTGATTTACAACCCGGTCGCGCTCTCGACGGTGTACGGCGACAAAGTGCGCCAAGCCGGCAAAGAGGCGATGGAAATCGCCGCTGCTGCCGCCGCTGCGGCACAGGCACAAGCCGCAGCCACACCGGCACAGCACAGCGGGCCTGCCGTTCGCCTGCCCGGTCAAGTGCCGCTGGTGCTGGTCGTGGACGACTCCATCACCGTGCGCCGCGTCACCCAGCGCCTGCTGCAGCGCGAGGGCTACCGCGTCGCCTTGGCGGCCGACGGTTTGCTGGCGCTAGAGCGCTTGCAAGAAGAACGCCCCACGGTGGTGCTGTCGGACATCGAAATGCCGCGCATGGACGGCTTTGACTTGGCGCGCAACATCCGCGCAGATGCCCGCTTGGAAGGCTTGCCAATCATCATGATCACTTCGCGCATTGCAGAAAAACACCGCCAACACGCGATGGAGCTGGGCGCCAACCACTATCTGGGCAAGCCCTACTCGGACGAAGAACTGCTCAGCCTGATTCGCCACTACGCCGAGCTGGAAAATGCGCAGCTAGAGGCATAAACGCGCCACCCGCCGGCGCTTAGGCGCTGGCGGGATGGCCGCTAAAATTGCCCGATGCCTGCTGATATTCCCACCCCCCATCTGACGCACCACTTCCTCATTGCGATGCCAAGCTTGGAGGACAGCGTTTTTGAGCGCAGCGTGGTGTATGTCTGCGAACACAGTCTGAACGGAGCGCTCGGGCTGATCATCAACAAACCCACCGACCTGATGCTGCCCGAGCTGTTTGAGCGCATTGAGCTGAACTTTGGCCGCGAAGACCTGCGCGAGATGCCGGTGCTTTTGGGCGGTCCGGTGCAAACCGAGCGCGGCTTTGTCCTCCACGACCCGATGCGCGGCACCGATGCGGCCAGCAACGAGTCGGGCTACGCCTCGACCCTGCGCATTGCGGGTGGGCTGGACATGACCACCTCCAAAGATGTGCTCGAAGCCCTGTCCTCGGGCGTGGGGCCGCGCCGCGTGCTAGTCACGCTGGGCTACGCCGCATGGGGCGAAGGCCAACTTGAATCAGAACTGGCCAAAAACACTTGGCTGACGGTCGAAGCCAACGCCGATTTGATTTTTGACACCCCGATAGAGCAGCGCTACGACGGCGCTTTAGGACTGCTGGGCTTGGAAAGCTGGCGCTTGGCACCGCAGGCGGGCCACGCATGAGCGCTGCTGAAGCCCCCCCCGTCCCCGCGCATTTACAAAGCTTTTTAGCGATTGACCTCGGCCTCAAGCGCAGTGGCGTCGCTGTCGGCAACCGCCTGCTGCGCAGCGCCACGCCGCAAGCCACCATCCACGCCGAGGGCGATGCGCGCTTTGCCCAAGTCGCCTTGCGCTTGGCCGAGTGGCAGCCCGACGCGCTGGTGATTGGCGTGCCCTACCACCCCGACGGCGCCAGCCACGAAAACACCGCCCGCGCGCTGAAATTTGCGCGCCAATTGCGCGGCCGCTTTGGCCTGCCGGTGTTTGAGGTGGACGAGCGCTACAGCACCACCGAAGCGCTGGCCGGCGGCGCACGCGACGCCGACGCCGCCTCGGCCTGCATCATCTTGGAACAGTTTTTAAGGAGCTTGCCTTGACCGTATCTACCTCTGCCAGCGCCGCCGGCGCCACTGCCTTGGCGCTGGACGCCGAAGCCCTGTACGGCAAACTCTTAAGCGGCGTGCGCGCCATGCGCGAGGCGCAAACCCAGCTGGTCGGCATCACCTCGGGCGGCGCATGGCTGGTTGAGCGCCTGCAAAAAGACCTAGGGCTGGACGGCGCGCCCGGCGTGATTTCATCGGCCATGCACCGCGACGACTTTGCCCAGCGCGGCCTCAGCGCCAGCGCCCAAACCACGCTACCGTTTGATGTCAACGGCGCCGATATTTTGGTGCTGGACGATGTGCTCTACACCGGGCGCACCGTGCGCGCGGTGCTCAACGAGCTGTACGACTATGGCCGCCCGGCGTGCGTGCGCTTGGCGGTGCTGGTCGACCGGGGCGGGCGCGAGCTGCCAGTACAAGCCGACTTTGCCGCTGCGCGTATCGTGCTGCCGGCCAATCAATCGCTGGCGCTGGCACGCACCGAATCCGAGGCCGGCACCCTTTATTTTGAAATCCGAGAGGTTTGACCCGTGCTGCACCAGCGCAACCCCCAACTCAACGCCAATGGCGAGCTGATCCACCTGCTGTCCATCGAAGGCTTGCCGCGTGACATCCTGACGCACATCCTCGACACCGCGACCAACTTTGTCGGCGTCAGCGACCGCGAGGTCAAAAAAGTGCCGCTGCTGCGCGGCAAAAGCGTCTTCAACCTGTTTTTTGAAAACAGCACCCGCACCCGCACCACCTTTGAGATTGCCGCCAAGCGCTTGTCGGCCGACGTGCTGAACTTGGACATTGCGCGCAGCTCGGCCAGCAAGGGCGAGTCGCTGATTGACACCATCGCCAACCTGTCGGCGATGGCGGCGGACTTGTTTGTGGTGCGCCACAGCGAATCGGGCGCGCCGTATTTGATTGCCCAGCACGTGGCGCCGCACGTCCACGTCATCAACGCCGGCGATGGGCGCCACGCCCACCCGACGCAGGGCTTGCTGGACATGTACACCATCCGGCACTACAAAAAAGACTTCAGCAACCTGACGGTGGCCATCGTCGGCGACGTGCTGCACTCGCGCGTGGCGCGCTCGGACATCCACGGCCTCACCACCTTGGGCACCGCCGAAGTGCGCGTGGTTGGCCCGCGCACCTTGGTGCCCGCCGACATGGCACCGATGGGCGTGCGCGTCTGCCACACGCTGGAAGAAGGCATCAAGGACGCCGACGTCATCATCATGCTGCGCCTGCAAAACGAGCGCATGAACGGCGCGCTGCTGCCGTCGAGCCAAGAGTATTTCAGGAGCTTTGGCCTGACGCCCGAGAAGCTGCGACTGGCCAAGCCCGACGCCATCGTCATGCACCCCGGCCCGATCAACCGGGGCGTGGAGATTGATTCCGCCGTGGTCGATGGCCCGCAAAGCGTCATCCTGCCGCAGGTCACCTTTGGCATTGCCGTGCGCATGGCGGTGATGTCCATCGTCGCCGGCAACGAGGCTTAAAGGCTGCTGGCGCCGCTGATTTTGCTATTTAATTAATAGCTGCTAGCGCACGTGTTTATTGGGCTAGCGGCTGATTTGGCATAAAACCATGAAGATATTGATTCAAAACGGCCGCGTGATTGACCCGGCCAGCGGCTTTGACCAAGTCTGCGACATCTCGCTGGCCGCCGGCCGCATCATCGCCATCAACCGCGCGGTGGCCGACTTTGCGCCGCACCGCACCATCGACGCCAGCGGCTGCATCGTGCTGCCCGGGCTGGTCGATTTGACCGCCCGCCTGCGCGAACCGGGCCACGAGCACGAGGGCATGTTGGAGTCCGAAATGGCCGCCGCCGTCGCTGGCGGCGTCACCAGCTTGGTCTGCCCGCCCGACACCGACCCGGTGCTGGACGAGCCGGGCTTGGTCGAAATGCTGAAGTTTCGCGCGCAAAAGCTGCACCAAGCGCGGCTGTTTCCGATTGGCGCCTTAACGCGCGGCTTGGCTGGCGAGGTGCTGACCGAAATGCTGGAGCTGACCCAGTCCGGCTGCGTCGGCTTTGGCCAAGCCGAAGTGCCGATGGCCAGCACCCAAGTGCTGCAGCGCGCGCTGCAATACGCCGCCACCTTTGGCTACACCGTCTGGCTGCGCCCGCAAGAGCTGTATTTGGGCAAAGGCGTCGCTGCCAGCGGCGCATTGGCCACGCGGCTGGGGCTGTCGGGCGTGCCGGTGGCTGCCGAAACCATTGCGCTGCACACGATTTTTGAGCTGCTGGGCAGCAGCGGCGCGCGCGTGCATTTGTGCCGCATCAGTAGCGCCGCCGGTATCGAGCTGGTGCGCCGCGCCAAAGCGCAGGGGCTGAACGTGACCTGCGACATCAGCATCAACACGCTGCACCTGACGGAAAACGACATCGGCTTTTTTGACAGCCGCGCCCGCCTGACGCCGCCGCTGCGCCAACAGCGCGACCGCGACGCCCTGCGCGCCGCGCTGCAAGACGGCACGGTGGACGCGCTGGTCTCCGACCACAC
>JAGNUJ010000108.1 GCA_017987055.1 Giesbergeria sp. | reverse complement strand
CGCCCGCTGCCACGCCCGCAGTGGCGCCGCCCAGCGCCGCACTGGCGGCTGCGGTCCAAGCCACGAAGGCGGCTGCTGCGCAGGCTGCCGCTGCTGTGGCCGCTGGTGCCACTGCTGCGCCGCCGCTTCAGCCGCAGCCGCAGTCGCCTACTGAGGGCGCTGCCAGCGCAGCATCCGGGGCGGCAGATTTTGCCGATACGACCCCGACACAAGACCCTAGTGACCTGCCCGACCACGACGGCTTTGCCGAGCTGGCCGAGTCATTGGGCACCGAAAACGCAGAGGCTGCAGGGGCATTAGAGGCACCCGAGCAAGACCCGCACAGCGTCATCCACCATTTCGTCTGGGCGTATGAGAGCGACTTGCCCGAGGCGCGGCGCGATGCGCTGATGGGCGTGATTGGCGGCATTCCCTGTCCGCCGCAGTCGCTGCACCAGTTGCTGGCGCCGGACTTTTTTGACCGCATTGGCCCCGGCGAGCTGACCGATTTGCTGCGCGGCGAGCCACTCATTGCCGCCAAGGTGCTGGCCACCGTGAATGCGCCGTTTTATGGCCTGAGCCACCCGGTCACCAACATCGAACACGCGGTGGCCTTTTTGGGCATGGAGACGGTGCGCAACATTTGCGTGCAATACCTGTTGGCGCAGGCGTTTAAGCCGGAGCTGAGCTCCTCGCAGCGCTCGTTTGACACCATTTGGCGCGCCAGCTCGATTGCCAGTGAGCTGGCGCTGCGCTTGGGCAAAGCGCTCAATTTGCCCGACTACGGCGCCTTGGCCACCAAGGTGGTGATGGCCTTTGTCGGCCATTTGGCGGCGGCGGCGCTGCTGCCGCGCAACGCCGTCGATGAGTGGCTGATGCGCAGCCGCATGGAGCGCGCGCAAATCGAGCAAGAAGTGCTGGGCCTGAGCGCTGGCGAAATCGGCACGCTGGTGCTGCGCGCTTGGGCACTGCCGCACGAACTGGTGAGTGATGTCTCAGACGCGAGCCGGGTGCTGGTAACGCCGGCCAGCGCGGTCGAGCCGCGCGCGGTGCCGTATTTGGCGCTGAGCTATTTGTGCGTCGGCCTCGGTGAGCGCTTGGCGCTGGGCGATATGTTTGCACTGGCTGGCTACGACCCGCTGAGCGACGATGCCGACGAAAATTTCTACCTGCGCTCTTATCTGGAGCATCCCGCACTGGCCAAGCTGGGTGAGGTGATGAACTCGCCCGAGATGGTGGCGCTGGTGCAGCAAATGCGCGGCACCGGCGCGACCTGGCCGTGAGGCCGTGAGGCCGCGCACACCACCACACGGGCTTAGGCCCGTTTTTTCTTTGTTAGGCTAGCCGTCCCATTCAGAAAGTCTCGCGTGAATATTCAGCCATTTTTAGTCGGCGTGGCCTTGTGCGTCGCCTCTTGGGGCGCGCAGGCGCTGCAAATCACCCGTTTCTCGCCGCAAGGCGAAGTCGCCCGCGCGCGCCAAGTGGTGGTGCAGTTCAACGCCGCAGCGGTGCGTTTTGGCGACGCGCAAGCGCCCGCGCCGCTGGCGCTGTTGTGCAGCGACGCGCAGGCCAGCCAAGGCAGTGGCCGCTGGACGAGTGAGCGCGAATGGGTGTTTGATTTCGCCCACGACTTGCCGCCCGGCGTGCGCTGCACGGCGCAGTTGAAACCAGGCTTCAAATCGGCCTCTGGCGCAGCATTGACGGGCGCTAGCAGCTACACCTTCAATAGCGGCGGTCCGTTTGTGCAACAACCGCACCCCGGCACGTGGGGCGAGATTGACGAAGAGCAGTTTTTCATCCTGCAACTGAATGGCGCAGCGACGCTGGCCAGCGTGCAAAAGCACGTCTGGTGCGAGACCGAAAGCGTCGGCGAGCGCATTGCCGTGCGCTTGATTGAAGGCGCGCAGCGCGCCGAACTGCTCAAAAGCCAAAATTTTGACAAACGCGCCGCCCAACAGCCGCTGGCGTGGCAGACGCTGGCTTGCAACCGGCGTCTGACGCCATCGACCAAGGTGCAATTGGTCTGGGGCGAAGGCGTAGTCACGCCCAGCGGCGTTGCCAACCGGGTGGAAAAGCGCTTTACCTACGAAGTGCGCGCGCCGTTCAGCGCCGATTTGCGCTGCGAGCGCGAAAACGCCCAAGCCGCTTGCCTGCCGATTCGCCCGCTGCGCTTGTCGTTTAACGCGCCGGTGCCGCGCAAGCTGGCGGCGGCGATTCGCCTCAAGTCCAGCCAAGAAAGCATTGCCCCGCAAGCTGCGCCGCCGGGCGACGACGGCGCGGATGGGCTGGTCGATGAGGTGCAGTTTGCCGCCCCGTTTGCCGAGAACATGGCCTTCAAGCTGGAGCTGCCAAAGGATTTTCACGACGCTGGCGGGCGCGCGTTGAGCAATGCCGACAGCTTTCCGCTGGCTGTCGCCACGGGTGGTATGCCGCCGCTGGCCAAGTTTGCCGCTGCGCCGTTTGGCATCGTTGAGCGCTTTGCCGAAGGTGCCGACGGCCCGGCGCTGCTGCCGGTGACGCTGCGCAAAGTCGAGGCCGCGCTGGCGGTGCAAAGTCTGCCCGTCGGTGATGGCGCTGCAACCAAGACGGCCACCAAAGCCGCCGCCGTCCCCACCAAAGTGCGCACGCTGCAACCGCAGGGCGACGCGCAAGTCATCGCTTGGTATCGAAAAATCAAGGCCTACGACGACTTTTTGGTCAACCGCCAACAAGCGCAGCGCGATGTGAAACGTCCGCTGCCCAAAGTCGTCTCGAGCGGCGAGGGCGACGACGACTACGCCAAAGACTATGTGCAGTCGCGCATGGTCTCGCTGTTGGGCAGCCACAGCGCAGCGCAAACGCTGGAAGTGCCGCGCCCCACCAGCGCTGACCCACGCCCGTTTGAGGTGGTCGGCATTCCGCTGAAAACCGGTTTTCACGTGGTCGAAATTGCTTCGCCGCTGCTGGGGGCGGCGCTGTTGGACGCGAAACACGGCGCCGGTCGCACCATGTATGTGCGCACCTCGGCGCTGGTGACCAATTTGGCCGTCCACTTCAAGCTGGGGCGCGAAAATTCGCTGGCGTGGGTGACCTCGCTGGACAAAGGCCAGCCCGTCGCTGGCGCGCAAGTGGCGGTGTCCGACTGCCGAGGCAAGCCACTGGCCAGCGCCACCACCGACGCCCAAGGCCGCGCGCGGTTTGACGGCCTCGCCCCCGAAGCACCCAATTGCTATGACGCGAGCGACAACGGCGGCTCCGAAGGCTACTTTGTCAGCGCCCGCGCGCCGGACGCTGACGGCGCGCCAGACATGGCCTTCACGTGGACCGACTGGCAGCGCGGCATCGAGCCGTGGCGCTTTAACGTGCCCACCAGCAGCGACGCGCAGCCCGACACCGTCGCCCACACCATTTTTGACCGCACGCTCTTGCGCGCTGGCGAGACGGTGTCAATGAAGCACCTGCTGCGCGCGCAAACGCAAAACGGCTTTGCGCTGGCAGCCCAAGAGCCGGGCAGCCTGCTCATCACCCACCAAGGCAGCGGCCAGCAATACCGCCAGCCGCTGCGCTGGCGCAAAACCGCCACCGGCGGGCGCAGCGCAGAGAGCAGCTTTGCCGTGCCGCCAGCGGCCAAGCTGGGTGTGTACCAAGTCGAATTGCAGGACAGCAGCGCTGGCGAGGGCAGTGGGCGCAGCTTTGGCTCAGGCCAGTTCCGCGTCGAAGAATTCCGCCTGCCGGTGTTTGAGGGGCGCGTCGCCCCGGCCGATGCAGCTGCGCTGGTCAACGTGCGCGCGGTGCCGACCAGCGTGCAGCTGAACTATGTCTCGGGCGGGCCGGCGGCGCAGTGGCCGGTGCGCGTCTCGGCGCTGGTGCGCAAAAAAGAGTTGCACTTTGGCGCTTATGACGACTTCAGTTTTCGTGCCGCGCAAGGGCGCAAGCAAACCAGCTCCCAAGGCGAGGAAGAAGACAGCGCCGCCGACGATGCGCGCGTGATTGCCGACAAACTGCCGCTGACCCTTGACCGCACAGGCGCTGGCCGCGTGCTGCTGGACAACGTGCCGCGTGCCAGTGCCGCGCAAGATTTGCTGATCGAGGCCCACTACGCTGACCCCAATGGCGAAGTGCAAACCCTGCGCAGCACGCACACGCTGTGGCCGGCCGCCGTGGTCGCTGGCATCAAGGCCGACAGCTGGGTCTCGGCCAGCGACAAGGTGCGCTTTCAGACGCTGGCGCTGGACACCAGCGGCAAAGCGCTGGCCAACGTGCCGATGCAAGTGCAAGCCATTGCCCGTACCACCACCACCAGCAGAAAGCGCATGGTCGGCGGTTTTTACAGCTACGACAGCAAGACCGAGACCAAAGACCTCGGCACCGTCTGCACCGGCAAAAGCGACAGCCGCGGCCTGCTGCTGTGCGAAGCGCTGCTGGACGAACCCGGCGAAGTCGAACTGGTCGCCACCGCGCGCGACAAGGACGGCAACACCTTTGACGCCGCCACTTCCGTCTGGGTGACGCGCCGGGGTGAACTGTGGTTTGGCGGCCAAAACCACGACCGCATGGACTTGCTGCCCGAGCAGAAAAGCTACCAACCCGGCGACATCGCCAAGTTCCAAGTGCGGATGCCGTTTCGCTTTGCCACCGCGCTGGTCGCCGTGGAGCGCGAAGGCGTGCTGCACACCGAAGTGGTGCAGTTGAACGGCAAAGACCCGACTGTCAGCCTGAAGATTGAAGAAGGCTGGGGGCCCAACGTCTATGTCAGCGTGCTGGCATTGCGCGGGCGCTTGCGCGAGGTGCCGTGGTACAGCCTGTTCACCTGGGGCTACAAAGCGCCGCGCGAGTGGTGGACAGCGTTTTGGTACGAAGGCAAGGAATACATTGCGCCGACGGCAATGGTCGATTTGAGCAAGCCGGCGTTTCGCATTGGCTTGGCCGAAATCAAAGTCGGCGCGCAGGCGCACCGCTTGAACGTCACCGTGGCGGCCGACAAAGCCAGCTACCCGGTGCGCGGCCAAGCGCGCATCACCGTTCGCGCCACGCTGCCCAATGGCCAGCCCGCCGCCCACGCCGAAGTGGCGCTGGCCGCGGTGGACCAAGCGCTGTTAGAGCTGATGCCCAACACCAGCTGGAAGCTGCTGGACGCGATGCTGCAGCGGCGCAGCTGGGGCGTAGCGACCTCGACGGCGCAGATGGAAATCATTGGCCGACGCCACTATGGCCGCAAAGCCGTGGCGGCGGGCGGCGGCGGCGGGCGCAGCCCAACGCGCGAGCTGCTCGACACGCTGCTGCTGTGGCAACCGGCGCTGGCGCTGGATGCCAACGGCCAAGCGCACATCACCGTGCCGCTCAACGACGCGCTGACCAGCTTCCACATCGTCGCCGTTGGTGATGCCGGCGTGGGGATGTTTGGCACCGGTAGCACCACGGTGCGCACCACGCAAGACCTGCAAATCATCAGCGGCCTGCCACCGCTGGTGCGCGAGGGCGACCAGTTCCGCGCCCAGTTCACGCTGCGCAACACCACCAAAAAG
>JAGNUJ010000107.1 GCA_017987055.1 Giesbergeria sp. | reverse complement strand
TGCAGTGCTAGATTTGCCCGAGGCAGTAGATTAAATTGATAGCTTCTAGCGCCCGTATCTATTGGCTTTAAGCAGAAAAACTATCTGAAATGCAATAGATACGTGCGCTAGCAGCTCATTTATTGATAGTTTGTGATTGCGCCGCCATGGCAGGCGCGGATAATGGCGCGCTTTCATCGACATCAATCAGGGGTAAGCGTGGATATTGTTTTACTGGTCAAGGCCGCCATCATGGGCGTGGTCGAGGGGCTGACCGAGTTTTTGCCGATTTCCTCCACCGGACACTTGATTTTGGCCGGATCGCTGCTGGGCTTTGTCGATGCCAAGGCCAAGGTGTTTGACATTGCCATCCAAACCGGTGCCATCTTTGCCGTCATCTTGGTGTATTGGCAAAAAATCCGCGCCACGCTGGTGGCGCTGCCGACCGAGCGCCAAGCGCAGCGTTTTGCGCTCAATGTGCTGATTGGCTTTTTGCCCGCCGTGGTGCTGGGGCTGTTGTTTGGCAAAGCCATCAAAGCGCATTTGTTTACGCCGATGGTGGTGGCCAGTGCCTTCATTCTTGGCGGCTTCATTATTTTGTGGGCCGAGCGGCGCCCGGCCACCGCCGTGCGCGTGCAGCAGGTCGATGACATGACCATGCTGGATGCGCTCAAAGTTGGCTTGGTGCAGTGCTTGGCGATGGTGCCGGGCACCAGCCGCAGCGGCGCCACCATCATCGGCGGCATGGTGCTGGGCTTATCACGCAAAGCGGCGACCGATTACTCATTTTTTTTGGCGATTCCGACCTTGATTGGCGCGGGGGTGTACAGCCTGTACAAAGAGCGCGCGCTGCTAGAAATGGCTGATGCGCCGATGTTTGCGGTGGGGTTGCTGTTTTCGTTTATCAGCGCTTGGCTGTGCGTGCGCTGGCTGCTGCGCTACATCAGCACGCACAGCTTTGCCGTGTTTGCCTATTACCGCATTGCCTTTGGCGTGCTGGTGTTACTGACGACGTGGTCGGGCGTGGTACGCTGGGCTCAATAATGAATAAATAACAGTAAAAAAGGCCTCTAGCCCTTTATTTGCGCGCGGTAGTAGCTATCAATTTAATAAGAGAGTCTATGAGAAACCATTGCCACCTCCTTTGTCACCTGCCCGAGTGGCCCGCTGGTTTCGATACAGGCGCTGCCCGCTGTGCTGTGGTGTTGCTGGGCTTGGCACTGGCTTGGCCTTTGCAAGCGCAAGCGCAAGCGCAAGAAAAATGGGTGGCTGTTGCCCCACCGCCGGCACCCTCGGTGGCGGCCAAAGCCAAGGCTGCTGCCGACCGGCCGCTGCAATACGTGCTGGGCATGGCTTATGGCTGGAACCCGACCTACACCGGCAGCGAGCGCCACCAATCGAGCTTGAGTCCGGTGCTGTCGGTGCAATACGGGCGTTTTCGCCTCAGCTCATCGCGCGGCAATGCGGTGCTAAACCACGGTTTTGACGACAGAGGCTCGGGTGCCAGCGCTACGCTGGTCGAGCGTGAGCGCTTTAATCTGAGTGCCTCGCTGCGCATTGATCAGGGGCGCGATGCCTCGGACGATTTGGTGCTGCAGGGCTTGCCCGAAATTCGCGCAACCCTGCGCGGGCGCATCAGCACCGGCTACGTGCTCAGCGAGCGTTGGTCGGTCAATGCCGGCCTGTCACACGACCTGCTGGGCCGTCAAGGCGGTACGCAGCTCAACACCAGCTTGCGCTATGCCTTTAACCTGACGCCGGACACCAAAATCGGCATGGGTGTGGGCGCGGCGTTTGGTGATGGCACCTATATGCGCAGCCATTTTGGCGTGCCGGTCTGGGCAGCTAGCAGCAGCCCGTTGCCAGCGTTTAAGCCGCGCGCTGGCTTGTATGGCGTAGACATGGGTGTGGACGTAATGACCGCGCTGAACCGGCGTTGGGTGGCGTTTGCCAGTGCTGGTGTGTCGCAGTTGCAGGGCGATGCGCGGCGCAGTCCACTGACGCAGCGCGCCAGCAACTACGGTGCCTCCATCGGCGTGGCTTACCGCTACGGTCGCTAACAGAGCCGTTAAGTATCGGAATTTTGCGTCGGTTGCGCTAGCGCCAACAGGTTGAGCAGCGAAGCTTCCATCGCCGCCGCCGTGGCGCGCGGTTGCTCCATCGGAAACAGGTGCGTGCCGTCGAGCATCATGATGCGCCCGCCGGTGATGCGCTGCGTCAGCGCCATGCCAATGTGGCGCATCTCCACCGAGGCGCGCCCGCCAATAAAGCTGACCGGACAGCGCAGCGGGTTTTGGCGCAGCAACGCCCCCAAGTTGTGCGGCAGCGTGTTGTAGATGGCAGTCTCGACAGCGCGGTCAAAGCGCAGCACGCAGCGCTCGCCCTGGACCTGCAGGCCGTGGGTGATGTAGTCGCGCAGCACCTGCGGCTCCCAGCGGGCAAATGCCTTCTTTTTGCGAAAGTGCTCTAGCGCCTCATTGGCACTGGCCCAGCTCATGCGCCGCTGGCGGCTGACCCGCCCCGGCGAGAACGCACTCACGATGCGCGTGCTTTTGGCCATGCCCACTGTGGTGGCGCGCCAGCCGCTGACCAAGGGCGCGTCCAGCAGCAGCACGCCGCGCACATTGTCCGGGTGCTGCGCGGCGGCCATCACACTGAGCACCCCGCCCAGCGAGTGACCGGCCAAAAACACCGACTCACCCACTTCTTGCACCTGCTGGCGGGTGAAGTCGGCCAGCTGCTGCACCAAGTGCGGCCAGTTGCTGGTGACGGGGTACTGCGGCTCGTGGCCAAAGCGGTCCACCGCGCTGACCGTAAAGCCGCGCTGGCGCAGATGCGCAAACAACACGCTGTAGGTGCCCGCAGGAAAACTGTTGCCGTGTGCAAAGACGATTCGGGTCATGGGAGGCTTGGGAGAGTGCGTTTGCCAAAGGGCGCAAGTATGCATCTGCACTTTTGCGCCTTGGCGCTCTCACTATCATCTGGGCTCTGATTAACGGAGCCTTTTGATGCAGAATTTTTCATCTCGCTACGCCCGCTTGACCGGCGCGGCCGTACTCACTGTGGCTTTGGCTGCCTGCGGTGGCGGCAAGTCCGACGACGACAAAAACGACAACGCTGGTAACGGTGATAGCCAGCCAGTACAGCCCGCTGACCCCACCACGCAGGGTCGCTTTGAGGCCGCTAGGTCGTTGGGCACCGTGGCTTTGGCAGACATCAACGCGGCAGTGGCCGAAAAAGGTCTGTACCTTGAAAACCTGCAACCGCGCTACGCCGTCACCTCCTACCGTATTGAATATCTAACCGTCGGTGCCACAGGGCAGACAGTCAAAGCTTCAGGTTTGGTCAGCGTGCCAAACAAGCCTGCGGGCGCTAAAAGTCCGGTGCTGTCTTACCAGCACGGCACTATCTTTCGCGATGCAGAGGCACCGAGTAACAACGCTGTGGCCTCTGAAATCTCGGTGGTGATGGCCTCGCTGGGTTACATCGTGTTGGCACCCGACTATGTTGGCTATGGTGTCAGCAAGGGCGTGCCGCACCCCTACCTGCAAGCGGCGCCGATGGCCGCGTCGGTGATCGATTTTTTGACTGCCGCCAAAACCTGGCGCCAACAAACCGGTGTTTATGACAACCAGCAGCTGTTTCTGACCGGTTATTCCGAGGGCGGCTACGCCACCATGGCCGCACACCGTGCTTTGCAAGCGGGCAACTTGCCGCACTTACAGCAGCTGCGCATGGTGGTGCCTGGCGCGGGGCCTTACAACGTGCAAGCCACGCTCGATAGCTTGATTGACATCGTGCGCGACAAAAACAAAGTGCTCGGCGCACTGATCCAGCCCGGCTTTTTAAAAAAATTGGGTGGTAGCGCGCAACGCGAAGTACGCCGCGCCTTGCTCAAAGAGCTGATTCCTGACGACGCTGATACCAGCATCGACGCCCTGTTTTTGGACAACTTTTTGTCTGACGATGTCAAAGCCACCGACCGCTTGAGCAACGTCCACAACTGGCGTCCGCAGGTGCCCGTGTACCTGTACCACGGCCGAGATGATCAGACGGTGCCTTACGCCAGCTCTACCAGCACGCTGGCCGCGATGCAAGCCCAAGGCGCAAGCGATTTGGTCAGCCTGAGCGATTGCCCGGCCGCACCATCGAGCCACTTGGGCTGCGTGGCACCGTTCTTGGGATTTATGCTGGGCAAGTTGGCGCTGCAAGCGCAGGATTTGTAATCAAAAATAGGAGCTGCTAGCGCTTGCTGCATAAGCGCTAGCGGCTGTTTTGATATAAATTTAGTGCGGCAGCACCGAACGGATAGTGGCCGACAGGTCTTCGGCCACAAACTTGGCCACGTAGGCGTCGGCACCGACGCTGCGCACATGGTCTTCGTTGGCCGAGCCAGACAAGGACGAGTGAATCACCACCGGAATTTGGCTAAAACGCGGGTCTTGTTTGATTTTTCGCGTCAGGGTAAAGCCGTCCATCTCGGGCATTTCGAGGTCGGTCAGCACCAAGCAGACTTTGTCCATGATGGTTTTGCCTTCGGCTTCGGCTGCATCGGCAATGGCGTTGAGCCGGTCCCACGCTTCTTTGCCCGACTTGGTCATCTCAAACGGCGCGTGCATGGCTTTGAGGCCGCGCTCAATCAGTGAGCGGGCGACGAAGGAGTCGTCCGCCGCCAAAATAATCGTGCCGGGTTTGAGTTTCAGCTCGTTGCCTGCTCTGGGTTCTACATCCATGTTGGGCGCGGACGAGGGCGAGACCATCTGCAAGATGGCTTCAACATCGAGCACCTGCGCCAGGCGTGTGCCATCGGCATTGCCGTCCAGCCGGGCAATGCTGGTGACCATGTTGCGCCCCGCGCCGCTGTGGTCGGCCGAGAGCACCTGCTTCCAGTCGAGGCGCACGATGTCTTCCACCGATTCGACGGCAAACGCTTGCGTGCTGCGCGCGTACTCGGTGACCAGCATGATGTTCAGCCCGGTTTTGGGCTTGCAGCCGACGATGCCGGGCAGGTCAAACACCGGAATCACCTGACCGCGCAAGTTGACGATGCCCAGCGAGTGCGGCGTTGCACCCACGATGGGCGTGATGCTGGGCATGGCGACAATTTCGCGGATTTTGAAGACGTTGATGCCAAACAACTCGGATTGGCCTAAGGCGCTGTCGGTGCCCAGACGAAACAACAAGAGCTCGAACTTGTTCGAGTTGGTGAGGTTGGTACGTTCGTCTATTTCGTGCTGGACATTGGTCATACAAGTTACTCTTTGACGCAGAAATTGCGTTATTGAATTTTAGAAGCAGAAAGGCTGCATCGGCGAACTGTTTGCAGGCCTCTGAGTCTGCCAGAGCCTTGCTGCAACGGACCGGGGCACGCCAGATCGGCGCTTTCTGCACCGTCGATAGAAATTGAAACCCATGAATAGACCTGACAAATTAAGCACCTCTTCCCCGTCTGCTAGCCCTAGCGCAGATTTTGCCGCTCACACCCCCATGATGGCGCAGTACCTGCGCTTGAAGGCCGACCACCCCGACACCCTGCTGCT
>JAGNUJ010000106.1 GCA_017987055.1 Giesbergeria sp. | reverse complement strand
ATCAATTTCGCCCGAGCGCACCGCCTGCGCCTGCAGCTCGGGGTCAGAAATAAAGCGAAACGTCGCCTGCTCTAGCTGAACCCGCGCAGCATGGCGGTAGCGCCGCGACTTGACCAGCGTGACACCCCAGCCTTTGCGCCACTGCGCAAACTGGTATGGCCCAGTGCCCACCGGCGCGCTGGCCGCCTGCTTGGCACTGGCCGGATGCAAGATGACGGCGGGGCTTTCACTCAGGCGAAACAAGACACTGGCATCTGGGTGGTGCAGCGTCAGCACCACGGTGTGCGGGTCAGGCGTGTCGATGCGGGCGATGTTGTCAAACAGCGCTTTTCTGGCTTTGTTGGTCGATGACGGTGCGCCGGCGCGCTCAAAGCTAAAGCGCACCGCCTGCGCATCCAACGCCGCACCGTCGTGAAACAGCACGTCTTTGCGCAATTGAAAGGTGTAGCGCAAGCCCGCCTCGTCTTGGCTCCACGCGTGCGCCAACTGGCCAGACAGGGTGCCGTTTTCGTTGATGCGCACCAAATTTTCAAATACGTTGTAATGCACCACCTCGCCAATTGAGGCTGCAGCCGATTGGGTGGGATCGAGCGAATCGGGTTCCAGCGAAATGCTGATGACCACGCCGGTCTTGCGCGTCTGGGCCAGCACCGGATGCGCCGCCAGCCCAATGCCGGTGAGCGCTGCCCAGCCTCCCACAGAAGCTGCATGGCTTAAAACACAAAGGGTATGTCGGCGGGTGAAAGTCATAAAAAAAGTTGTAACAAGAAATGCTGTTTCTAGCCCTATTTTTCAATATCTGACAGGTGGCTTAACCTACTTGGCGGCAGAACCAGCTAACCTCACAATGTAATTAAATGCAATTGAGTGCAATCAAAGATAACAAAATTTTGCTGCTTGCTATTTTTTAATTTTTGGTTTTTTAGTGTTTAAAACTCGGTCATGCCGCTGCCCAACGCCACCCCATCAACCGCTGCCCAATCGCGCGTGCAGCACTACGCGGCTAAGGCACTGGTAATGCTAGCGCTGCTGGCGTTGGGCGGGGTGGTTTGGAAAGTGCGCGAGGTCTTTCACGCGCGCCAAGCGCAAGAGCGCCACTACGCCGAGAGCGAACTGCACATCATCAACCAGTGGCAAGCCGAAAGCGTCGCCAAGTGGCGCAACCAGCGGCTGGCCGATGCAATGGCCTTGTCCGAAGACGCGCTGCTGGCCAAAGCGCTAGCACAGTGGCGCGCTGCCCCGTCACCCACCAACGAATTGCTGCTGACCGAGCGCCTGCGCGTACTGCAAGAGCAAGCCCGCTACAGCGCGGCCTATCTGCTCGATTCCCAAGGGCGCTTATTACTCAGCGCCCAAGGCGCAGCCAGCGCCACCCTGCCCAAGGCCGAGCAATTAGCCCTGAAAAGCGCCTTGAGCTCGGCCCGAGCTAGCAGTGTCGAGCCGCGCCGCGACCCGTTTTTTGCCTTTCCATTTTTTAGTTTATTGGCACCGCTGTTTCAGGGCACCGAGCCCCTCGGGGCGGTATGGCTGGTCAGCGATGTACGCACCGACCTGTATCCCTTGGCCGAAAAATGGCCCACCGCCAGCCAAAGCGCCGAATCCAGCATCGTTGCCCGCAGCAGCTCAGACGTGCTGTTTTTAAGTCCGCTGCGCCACCGCAAGGACGCCGAACTGAGCTTTCGCATCCCACTGACGCAGCACGGCGACCCCGTCGTGCAAGCGGTCGATGGCGCACGTGGCGTGTTTTATGCCAACGACTATCGCCATACCCCGGTGATGGCTGCCGCCAGTCCGGTGCCCGGCTCGCCGTGGTTTGTGGTCTCTAAAATTGACACAGCCGAAGCCTTTGCCAACGCTAAAAGCCGCGAAGTGCTGGCGCTAAGCTTGCCCATCACGTTGGGCTTGCTGTTTGCCGGCTTAGTGTTTGCCGCATTGCAGCGGCGCGCCCGCTTGCGCGAGGAAAATCTCAAGCTGGAACTGCAGCGCAATATGCACTGGCTCGAAGGCGCACAAAAAGCGGCGACGATTGGCGCTTTTGCCTACGACACCAGTACCGAAACCTTCACCCTGTCGTCTATGGCCTGCAGCATCTTTGACTACAAGGCCGGCCAGACGATGCGGCTAAGCCAATGGGTCAGCCTGATTCATCCAGAGTGCCGCGCACGGGTATTGGCAGAGCACCAATCGGTACTGCAACAACACCAATCTTTGCGTATGCAGTACCGCATTTGCCGCGACAGCGACCAAGAAACGCGCTGGATACAAGTCTGGGGCGAGTTTGAATCGCTCCCGTCCGAGGCACCCCACGGGCGCGTCACCGGCACGGTGCAAGACATCACCGAGCGCAAGCAAACCGAGCAAGCACTGGCCGATTACCGCACCGCGCTCGAACAAAAAGTGCGCCTTGATCCTTTGACGCACATCGCCAACCGCCGCGCCTTGGACGAGCATGTCAGCACCCAGTGGCAGCGCGCCATGCGCCAACAACGGCCACTGTCGCTGTTGATGCTCGACATCGACCACTTCAAACACTACAACGACCACTACGGCCACATCGAAGGCGATGAATGCCTGCAACGCGTGGCGCAGGCGCTAGCGGCAAGCGTCTCGCGCGTCGATGAGATGGTGGCGCGCTATGGCGGCGAAGAGTTTGCCATCTTGCTGCCCGACACCGATGCGCCGCAAGCGATGGCGATGGCGCAAAAAATATGCGCAGCAGTGGGCAATCTGGGCATTGCACACGCAGCCTCTGCGACGGCGGCGCACGTCACCATCAGCATCGGGGTGGCCTGCATTCACCCGCTGTTTATCGCGCCAAGCGCCGAATTGATTCATACGCTGGAGGATCCGTCGATGGCCCAAATGTTATTTGAGCAAGCCGACGCGGCGCTCTACGCCGCCAAGCAGCAAGGGCGCAACCGCGCCGTACTACAACCGACGCTGACGCTGAACACCGACGACGCGGCTTAAATCAAGCCACTCAAGTGTTCAAGCTTGGGCGCAGCAGCACCGGAATCGACTTCGATGTCGGTGTGCCCGCTGCATCGGCCACGGCAGACAGCGGCACCAGCGGATTGGTCTCGGGGTAATACGCCGCCAAATTGCCGCGTGGAATGTCGTAGGCCACCAGCCGAAAGCGCTTGGCGCAGCGCTGCTGGTCGTCACTCCAAACGGTGTGGATATCGACCCAATCGCCATCCTTCATGCCCAGCGCGTAGATGTCTTGCCGGTGGATAAACACCACCCGGCGCTGGCCGTATACGCCCCGGTAGCGATCGTCCATCCCGTAAATGCTGGTGTTGTACTGGTCGTGCGAGCGCGTGGTCAGCAGCGTAAACACCAGTTGGTCAGCGTGGCGCGCCCGCGCTTGGTGCGCGGGTGTATCGCGCGGCACCAGCGGCGGATAAAAACGGGCCTTGCCCGAGGGCGTCTCCCACACCCGCTCACTGGCCGCATTGCGCAATCTGAATCCGCCCGGCACCGCCACGCGCTGGTTAAAGTCGTGAAAGTCGGGAAACACGCGGGCAATCAGGTCGCGGATGCGGCGGTAGTCCTCGACCAACCACCGCCACTGCACCCTGCTGCGCCCAGCCAGCGCGGCCGTCGCCAAGCGCGCCACGATGGCTGGCTCGGACAACAAGTGCGCCGACGCAGGCGGATTGATGCCCTTGGAGAGGTGTACCATGCCCATCGAGTCCTCGACCGTCACGCCCTGCACGCCGCCGGCTTGCATATCAATTTCGGTGCGCCCCAAGCAGGGCAATATCAGCGCCTCTTTGCCATGCACCACGTGGCTGCGGTTGAGTTTGGTGGCGACATGCACCGTCAAGTCGCAGCGCTGCAGCGCCTTCCACGTCTCGTAGGTATCGGGCGTGGCGGCAGCGAAGTTGCCGCCCAAACCAAAGAACACCTTGCCGCGCCCGCTTTGCATCAGCCCAATCGCTTCGACCGTGTCCACCCCCGGCGCGCGCGGCGGCTCGAAGTGGAACACCTGCTGCAGGCGCTCGAGCAGCGCTGGCGGCGGCTTCTCCCAAATCCCCATCGTGCGGTCACCCTGCACATTGCTGTGGCCGCGCACCGGGCAAGGCCCAGCGCCGGGTCGGCCAATGTTGCCGCGCATCAGCAGCAGGCTGACGATGGCTTGGATGGTGCGCACTGCATATTTGTGCTGAGTGATGCCCATGCCCCAGCAAGCAATCACGCTGCGCGCATTGAGGTAAATGTCACCGGCAGCGCGCATCTGCGCCTCACTCAAGCCCGATTCTTCTTCCAGCAGCGCCCACGACTCGCTGCGCAGTTCAGCCGCCAGCGCATCAAAGCCGGTGGTGTGCTCGGCAATAAAGGCGTGGTCAAGCACACCGCCGCGCGCATCTTCTTGCTCCAGCACCTGCTTCATGATGCCTTTGACCGCCGCCAAATCACCGCCAACGCGCAGCTGAAAATAGTGTGTGCTGATGGGTGTGGCGCCCAGCGTTGCCATTTCCAGCTTGTCTTGCGGGTCGGCAAAGCGCTCCAGCCCGCGCTCGCGCAGCGGGTTAAAGCTGACAATGCGCGCGCCGCGCAGGTGGGCGGCGCGCAGCTCGCCCAACATGCGCGGGTGGTTGGTGCCGGGGTTTTGGCCGAAAACAAAAATGGCGTCGGCCTGCTCAAAATCGTGCAGCGTTACCGTGCCCTTGCCGACGCCAATTTGCGGCTTCATGCCAGTGCCGCTGGCCTCGTGGCACATGTTGGAGCAATCGGGAAAGTTGTTGGTGCCGTACTGGCGCACAAACAGTTGGTACAGAAACGCCGCCTCGTTGCTGGTGCGCCCCGAGGTGTAAAAAATCGCTTGATTCGGGTCGGGCAGCGCGTTCAGGTGGCGCGCTATCAAAGCAAACGCATCGTCCCAAGCAATCGGGCGGTATTTGTCGCTGGCTGCGTCATAGGCCAGCGGCTGGGTCAAGCGGCCTTGGTCTTCTAGCCAAAAGTCGCTTTGCTGCGCCAGTTCAGCGACGGTGTAGCGCGCAAACAAGTCGGGCGTGGCACGGCGCGCGGTGGCTTCTGCCGCCACGGCTTTAACACCGTTCTCGCAAAACTCAAACGAGGAGGCGTGGTTGCGGTCTGGCCACGCGCAGCCGGGGCAGTCAAAGCCGTCGGGCTGGTTGGCCGACAGCAGCGTCTTGGCACCCTTGATGGCAATGCCGTGGCGCAGCAAGGTGTTTTTGACGCTGTTAAGCGCCCCCCAGCCACCGGCCGGGCCGGGGTAGAACTCAATCTTTTCAGCAGGCGCGGTGGGCTTGGTCATAACAATCAAAAGTAATAGCTGCTAGCGCACGTATCTATTGGGCTAGCGGCTGTTTTGATACCTAAAACAAACGTTTTAGCGGCGTTTTAAGTATCCTGCGACACCTTGATCGTCGGGAACTTGGACGAAAAGTCTTTGGCCTGCTGCGCAATCTTCACCGCCACGGTGCGGGCGACTTGCTTGTAGATTTGCGCGACTTCACCGTCCGGGTCGGCCACCACGGTGGGCTTGCCGCTGTCGGCTTGCAGGCGAATTTGCATCTTCAGCGGCAGTGCGCCCAAGTAGTCCATTTTGTAGTCT
>JAGNUJ010000105.1 GCA_017987055.1 Giesbergeria sp. | reverse complement strand
CCGCAAACGCCAGCGCCACCCCCAGCACCACGGCGCACACGGCAGCCGCGCTGCGCCACGGGTGGTGGCGCAGTTCTTGTAGAGACCAAAGGCGAAGCAAAGCCAGCATGGCGGGTATTGTGGCGCGCTGCGCTCGCTAGCGTCGCCAGCCGCCCAGATAGGCCAGATATACGACTGCTCACAACGTGCAGTACCCCAGTATCTTGAAGTCTTCAGCAGCCCCCCTATTTGTAAAGCAGACTGGCTTGGTTCAGTCTTGTCGGATTTTTGTCAACCCCCTTTAAAGGAGATTTGTCATGAATGCATTGGTCGGTCGTGGTGGTTTGTTGGATGATTTCTTCAAAGACATTAACCCCGGTTTTTATATTCGCCCGCTGCATGGTGACCCGCTGCCTACGCCGAGCCAGATTAAGGTCGATGTGGCGGAGACGGATACCGGCTATGTCATCAGCGCTGAAGTCCCTGGCGTGGCTAAAGAGGACATCCACGTTTCGCTCGATGGCAACGTGGTCAGCCTGCGCGCTGAAATCTGCCAGCAAGACAAGCAGTCCAAGGATGAAAAAGTGCTGCGCTCAGAGCGCTACTTTGGCTCGGTAGCGCGCAGCTTTCAGTTGCCCACCGATATTGATGCCGGGCAGGCCAAGGCCAAGTACGAGCACGGCGTGTTGACGCTGACGTTGCCGAAAAAGCTCGGCGGCACGGCGCAGCGCTTGGCGATTGAATAACGCTCAGGCGCTTTAAGCTGGCGCGATGCCGTTAGCGCTCAAGCGCAGCACCCGGTCGGCGCGGGCAGCTGCGCTGTCTGAGTGCGTCACCAGCACCAGCGCAGCGCCTTGTTGACGGGTTTGCGCCAGCAGCAAGTCCATTGTGCGTGCCGCTGTGCTGGGGTCGAGGTTGCCCGTTGGCTCGTCGGCCAGCAACAGCGCGGGGCGATGCACCAGCGCCCGCGCCAAGGCCACGCGCTGCAGCTGGCCGCCGCTTAACTGCTGGGGCAGGCGTGCGCCCAAGTCATCCAAGCCGACCGCGTCCAGCATTTGCTGCACCCGCGCCGTATCCGGGCGGCCCAGCAGCAGCAGCGGCAGAGCGACGTTTTGCGCAACATCAAGGTGCGGCAACACGTGAAACGCTTGGAACACAAATCCCACCTGTGCGCGCCGCCACAGCGCACGCTGGGTTTCGTCCAGCGTGCCTAAGTCGGTATCGCCGTGGGTAATGCGGCCACTGTCCCAGTCGTCCAGCCCCGCCAAGCAGTTGAGCAGCGTCGATTTACCCACTCCCGAGTCGCCGACGATGGCGATGAACTCCCCCGGCGGCACGCTGAAGCTGACGTTGCTGAACACCGCGCTGCTGCCGTAGCGCTTGCCCAAGTTGGTGACTTGCAGGGTGCTCATTCTTTGGAGTCCAGCCGTTGCAGCACCGCTTGCACCAGTTGGGCGGTGGCGTTGGAGTGGTCGCAGGCAATTACTTGGCGCTCGGTCATGCTGCGCAGCCACGTCACTTGGCGTTTGGCGAGCTGGCGCGTGGCGATGATGCCGCGTTCGCGCAGCTCGGTGGTGTCCAGCGGCGTGCCATGCGCGGCGGCGGCTTGCGCGTCCAGCGCCTGCCACGCTTGGCGGTAGCCGACGCAGCGCATCGAGGGCAAATCCGGGTGCAGGTCGCCGCGTGCGCGCAGTTGGCGTACTTCGTCGATAAAGTCTTGTTGCAACATGCTGTCAAAGCGCAGGGCGATGCGCTCGTGCAGCCAAGCCCGGTCTTGTGGTTCTAAGGAAAAAAGGTCTCTAGCCCTTATGGGACTTGCGCTAGCAGCTATGGTTTTTGATGTGTGAAAGCTCGATAACGGTCGCCCTGATATTTGCCACACCTCCAGCGCGCGCTGAATGCGTTGGCTGTCGGCAGGTGCTAAGCGCGCGGCGGTGATCGGATCGATCTGCGCCAGATTGGCGTGCAGCGCTGGCCAGCCGCGCTCTAGCGCCTGGGCCTCAATCTGTGCGCGCACAGCGGGGTCGGCGGCGGGCATGTCGTCAATGCCGTCAATCAGCGCTTTGAAATACAACATGGTGCCACCCACCAGCAGCGGCAGTGCGCCGCGGGCGCGGATCTTGGCAATCAGTTGTGTGGCATCGCGCACAAATTCGGCGGCGCTGTAGGCGTGCAGCGGGTCGCGGATGTCGATCAGGTGGTGCGCCACGGCGGCGCGCTCGTGCGCCGTTGGTTTGGCGCTGCCAATGTCCATGCCCCGGTACACCAAGGCCGAATCGACGCTGATGATTTCGACCGGTAAGTGCCGTGCCAGCACGGCGGCCACAGCCAGCGCACCGGCGGTTTTGCCCGAGGCGGTGGGGCCTGTAATTGCCAAGCAAGGTAGGTTGGGTTTATTCACGGGGTTCTCCAAAGCGCGGCACCAAAATCCAAGCGACAGCGCCGAGCACCAGCGACCAAAACCACACGCCATAGACCAGCGGCCAGACCGTGCCATCCAAGTGCCGACCGACCCAGCCGCCCATCGCAAAGGCGGCCAACATCATCATGAAACCGTTCAGCGCCGAGGCCATGCCGGCGGCTTGTGGAAAGGGGCCGACCGCGCCGGATTGTCCGCACGGCTGGTGGATGCCGTGGCCGAGCATGAACAGATAAAACGGCAGCAGCAGCGCCCACGGCTGGTGCCAGCCCAAAGCCGCGACCCCCACCAGCAGCGTGCCGCCGCTGACGCTCAAACCCGCCGCTAACACCACGGTGCGCTTGAGGCCGTGGCGCGCCAGCAGATAGCGGCAAAAAAAGGTGCCGACAAAGTAGGCCAGTGCGCTCGACAGCAGCACCCAGCTGTATTGGGTGCGGGTGAGCCCGAGCACTTCAATAAAGACAAACGACGAAGCCGCTAAAAACGTAAACAGCCCACCGTAACTGGCGGTGGTCAGCAGCGAAAACGCCCAGAACGTGGGGTGGCGCAGCACTGTCAACCAAGTGCGCAGCAGCGTGGCCGGTTGCAGGGCGCGTGGGTTTTTGTTTTGCAGCGTTTCGGGCAGGCGCAGCGCAACCAGCGCCAGCGTGACCAGCGCATAGGCGGTGAGCGCCAACAGCGCCGCGCGCCAGCCCAGCCACTCGGTCAGCCATCCGCCGATGGGGGCGCACACACAGGCGATGATGCCCAGCCCGGTCAGCGCTTTGGACATGGCGCGTGCGCCGGTCAGCGGGTTATAGAGGTCGCGCACGATGGCGCGGGCGCACATCACCACCGCGCCCATCGCCGCGCCTTGGGCAATGCGCCAGCCAATTAACAGCTCCATCGACGCCGCCCAAGCGCTGCCTACCGAAGCTAGTGTGTACAAAATTAAGCCCGTCAGTAACACTGGACGGCGGCCAAAGCGGTCAGATAGTGGCCCCCAAATTAATTGCGAGCTACCAAACGCCAGCAGCAGCGCGCTCAGCGTGAGCTGCCCGGCCGCAACGGGTGCGCCCAAGCTGCGTGTGAGCGCCGGCAAGGCGGGCAAATACAGATCGGTGGTGACGGGTTGGATGCTCAGCAGCAGCGTGAGCACCATGATGGCCATGCCGGGCGCGATGCTGGCAGGCACAGCAGAGTCAGTGCGCGCAGGAGAAATAGCAGGGGTAGACATCGGATTGAGCGTACCAGAGCCTTTAGCCCCGGCGCGCCCAATCTAGCTATAGACGCAAAGAGCTTAGAAGCTTTCCCAGTCGTCCATGCTGTTATCGGCTTTGGCGACAGTTGCGCTGGCGCTGCCGGAGGGCAGTGCTGTGTGGGAGTGTGAAGTTTTAGGGGCTTTGGGCACCTTGAGTGCGGACGATGTGTTGTGGGTGCCAGAGCGGGTGGGCGCTGCCAAGCCGACAGTTGCACTGTGCTGTACTGGAGCAGCTTTGGCGTTGGGTGAGTGGGTTGGCGCGTGGGTTGTGCTGCGTTGCATACGGGGGGTGGCGCTGTAGTTTTTCCCTAGTTTGAACATGGCCACGGTTTGCACCAAGTCTTGTGCTTGGGTGCTGAGGCTGGCGGCAGCGGCAGCCATTTCTTCGACCAGGGCGGCGTTTTGCTGTGTAGTTTGGTCCATTTGTGTCACTGCTTCGCCCACTTGGGAGACTCCCGCGCTTTGCTCAGAGCTGGCCGCACTGATCTCGCCCATGATGTCGGTGACGCGGCGGATACTGTTGACCACCTCGCTCATTGTCACGCCGGCTTGGCCGACCAAGCTGGTGCCTTGCTCGACGCGGGTCACGCTGTCGGTGATCAACTCTTTGATCTCTTTGGCTGCATTGGCCGAGCGGCCAGCCAAGCTGCGCACTTCAGACGCTACCACTGCAAAGCCACGGCCTTGCTCGCCAGCGCGGGCGGCTTCGACGGCGGCGTTGAGTGCCAAGATGTTAGTTTGGAAGGCAATCGAGTCGATCACGCCAATGATGTCGGCAATTTTTTTGCTCGAATCGTTGATGCCCTTCATGGTGTCCACCACTTGGGCGACCACGTTGCCGCCTTGAATGGCGACGGTGCTGGCGCTTTGGGCCAGTTGGTTGGCTTGGCGGGCATTGTCGGCGTTTTGCTTGACGGTGGAGCTCAGTTGCTCCATCGACGCTGCAGTTTGCTGCAGCGCGCTGGCTTGCTCTTCGGTGCGACCCGACAGGTCTTGGTTGCCTTCTGAAATTTGCGTACTGGCCGAGGCCACGGCTTCTGAGCCTTCGCGCACGTGGGCGACTACTTTGGCCAAACCGTCGCGCATGGTTTTGATTCCGGCCAGCAAGCTGGTGCTGTCGCCGGGCTGGGTTTGGACTTCAACCGCCAAATTGCCGCTGGCAATTTCGTGTACCACGCTGGCGGTGTAGTCAGGCTCGCCGCCGAGTTGGCGGGTGATCGAGCGCGTCAGCACCCAAGCGATGAGTGCGCCCATCAACGCGGCCGCGCCGGCAATGATTAACAGCAGTTGACCCGTAAACACCGTAGCGTTTTGCACAGTTTGAGCTGATTCGCTCATTTTTTCTTCTTGCAACGCAATGATGCTGTCTAACGCTTCTAAATAGCTGACTAGCAAGACGCGACTTTTGTGCAACAGCTCTGCGTTTACTGGCTCGCCATAGCTAGCCAGTGCGGCAGCCGCGATCTCGTCGATGTTTGCGTTGTAGGGATCACGGATTTGACGGACTTTTTCCATCAGCGCCCGACCATCAGCACTTTGAATGCTGCTACTGAGTGTCTGCATCAGTGGAGTGGTTTTGTTGCGGATAACTTCAATTTTTTGTTTTTCCGCCTGCATTTGTTGTTGATTGCTGGATGCCACAATGTTATTGACCGCGTGCGCTACTTCATTAAGGTTGTCCTTGATGCGATTGAGCTGCCCCACTTTGACCACGCGGTCATTGACCAAGTGGCTCATTTCTTTGTCAATTGAGTTCAGCTCGATTCGGCCTAAAAGGGCTACCACCAATCCTGCCAATATCACCAGCGCAAATCCTAGCCCCAAGCGAACGCCTACCTTGATATTAGAAAATGACATATGTCTTTAGTTTTCTCAATGAAGAATGAAAGAGAGAACGCAGCCGCTGATAGGTGGCTATTGCTGGCGGAAACCTTGGGTAAATTTCCACTGTGCAGTTCTAGAGTGGCATAAAAAAAAGGAGCTTAAGCTCCTTTTTTATGCA
>JAGNUJ010000104.1 GCA_017987055.1 Giesbergeria sp. | reverse complement strand
GTCAATGGGGGACAAGCCTCACCCGCTTTCCACGAAAAATGCAACGCACCACAGCGCTAAAAATCTCTAAGTTTGCGACCTTACGCTTAAAACTAAGCGACAAATATCGTATCAAAACCGCCTTTAACCCTTACTAATACAGCGGTATAAGCTATTATTTAAGTAGCAAATAAATCACCGATAGCGCTTGCCATCTATCACCGGGTTCGCTGCAATGGCATGGCAGACACCACTCAATACATTTTCATTGCGCCAGCGCAAGGCAAAAAGCTTGCATTTACCGTCAATGTGCCTAGAATTCGCCTCTATGCTGCACTGCACAATGGCTGCCAAAAGTGGTCAAATGACTGCAACTTCACCCTATTTTTAAATTAATTTCTGGAGTAATACATGTCCCTGACCAACGAACAAATAATGGCCGCGCACAAAGCCAATATCGAAATGCTGTTTGGTTTGACCAACAAGGCTTTCGAACGCATTGAAAAGCTCGTTGAATTGAATCTAACTGCCTCGCGCGCCGCTTTGAACGAAGCCGCCAACAACACCCAAGCCGCTTTTGCGGCCAAAGACGCGCAAGAGTTGCTGGCTCTGCAAGCCGGCCTGTTCCAGCCTTTGGCTGAAAAAGCCGCCACCTACAGCCGCAACCTGTACGAAATCGCCACCGGTGCCAGCGCCGAGCTGACCAAAGTCATGGAAGCACAAGCCGCTGAAGCACAAAAGAATTTCAGCAACTTGCTCGAAACCGCTTCGCAAAACGCGCCTGCTGGCTCCGAAGGCGCTGTTGCGGCAATCAAGAACGCTGTCTCGGCCGCCTCTAATGCTTTCGAGTCGGTACAAAAAGCAGTCAAGCAAGCCTCTGAAGCGGCAGAAGCCAATTTCAGCGCTGCCGCTGAGTCCGCCAATGAAGCCGCTAAAACGGCTGTAGCACGCTCGACTGGCAAGCGTTAAGCCCATCGCTGCGACAGAACAAGCCCGGTAACTACCGGGTTTTTTTTTGTCTGAATACGGCACAATTGCGAATAATTCGCGTTTATTCTATGATGCGCCCACGTTCCATCAACTAAATCTGCCCTCCATGTCGAAAAAAATAACTGCTACTTTGACCTCCTGCGCTTTATTGGTAGCTGCCAGTATTGCCCCAGCGCACGCCGATGACGGTGTGGTGAATTTGTATTCGGCCCGCCACTACGCCACCGACGAAGCGCTGTACAGCGGCTTTACCAAGGCTACTGGCATCAAAATCAACCGCGTCGATGCGGACGACGCTGGCATCTTGGCGCGCCTCAAGGCCGAAGGCTCGGCATCGCCCGCCGATGTGATTTTGCTGGTCGATGCCGCGCGCTTGTACCGTGGTGAGGTTGATGGCCTGTTCAAGCCGATCCAATCCAAAGCGCTCAATGATGCTATCCCTGCCAATCTGCGCAGCACGCCCGAGGCCGATGGCGGCGTGTCGTGGTTTGGTTTTTCGACCCGCGCGCGCGTGATTGTTTACAACAAAGTCAAGGTCAATAAAGACGACGTGGACACCTACGAAGAGCTGGGCGATCCGAAAAACAAAGGCAAGCTGTGCATTCGCTCGGGCTCGCACCCGTACAACCTGAGCTTGTTTGGCGCCATCACCGAGCACTTGGGCGAGCAAAAAACCGAAGAATGGCTCAAAGGCGTGGTCGCTAATTTGGCGCGCTCACCCAAAGGCGGTGACACCGACCAAATTAAGGCCGTGGCCTCGGGCGAATGCGACATTGCCGTCACCAACAGCTATTACTTGGCGCGACTGATGCGCTCATCCAAGCCCGAAGACGTGGCAGTCGCCAATAAAGTGGGGGTGGTATTCCCGAACCAGCAGTCTTGGGGCACACACCTGAATATTGCTGGTGGTGCAGTCGCCAAACACAGCAAAAACGAAGCCAACGCCGTCAAATTCCTCGAATACTTGGCCAGCCCCGAAGCGCAAAACTACTTTGCCAACGGTAACAACGAGTGGCCGACTGCCAAGGGTGTCATGGTTGACAACCCAGCCCTTAAAGCCATGACCGGCAACGCGGCATTCAAGAGTGAAACCATCCCAATCAGCGCTGTCGGTGCCAACACCACCAAGGTGCAGCAAATGCTTGACCGCGTCGGCTTCAAATAAGCACGCTGCCACCACCAATTCCCGCATAATTGACGCTTACGTTAACGTCATACATCGGAGACACAGCATGGATATTCAGGGCAAAGTATTTATCGTCACAGGCGGCGCTTCGGGCTTGGGTGAAGGCACGGCGCGGATGCTGGCCAAGTGCGGCGGCAAAGTCGTTATTGCCGATATGCAGGTCGAAAAAGGCGAGGCGGTCGCTAAAGAGATTGGCGCCAGCTTTGTGCGCTGCGATGTCAGTAGCGAGGCCGATGGCCAAGCGGTGGTAGCGCAAGCGCTTTCAATGGGCAAGCTGATGGGATTGGTCAACTGCGCCGGCATTGCACCGGCTGAAAAACTGGTCGGCAGAAACGGCCCGCACCTGCTGGAATCGTTCCAGAAAACCATCAACATCAACCTGATTGGCAGCTTCAACATGATGCGTTTGGCCGCCGACGCTATGGCCAAAAATGAGCCAGAAGCCACCGGCGAGCGCGGCGTGATGATTTCAACCGCCAGCGTCGCCGCCTATGACGGTCAAATCGGCCAAGTGGGCTACGCAGCGTCCAAAGGTGCCATCGTCAGCATGACGCTGCCAATTGCGCGTGAGCTGGCACGCAGCGGCATCCGCAATATGACGATTGCTCCAGGAATTTTTGGCACGCCGATGTTGTTTGGTATGCCGCAAGAAGTGCAAGACTCGCTGGCGGCAGGCGTGCCCTTCCCCAGCCGCTTGGGTCGGCCCGAAGACTACGCCAAGCTGGTGCAGCATATCTTTGAGAACGACATGCTCAACGGCGAAGTGATTCGCTTGGACGGCGCGATTCGCATGGCACCGAAGTAAGCCAGCCTCCCACCGACAACATAAGCCCTGCAGCCTTTCACGGTTGCAGGGCTTATTTTTTTACCCGCTCGCTGTCAGCCAACATCACAGCGCGCACATACTCAGTGGCACAAAGGAACACAGACATGATTGATGGATTGATTGGCGGAAAACTCTACGGCGCGCCCGAAAAGCGCTTAGGCAAGGCGGGCAAGCCGTTTGTCATGGCCAAAGTGCGTGCCACGGCGGGCGATAACGAGACAGCGTTGTTTGTCAACGTGATTGCTTTTGACAGCGCGGCCAGCGCGGCGCTGATGGCACTGGAGGATGGCGACTCAGTCACCCTAGCCGGCAGCCTGACACCCAAGGTGTGGACGGACAAGCAAGGCATCGTGCGCCCGTCACTGGACATGGTGGCACACCAAGTTCTAACGGCCTACCACGCGCAGCACAAGCGCGATGCAATGCACGACTACGACGATTGATACGTACGCTATCGATAAAAAAGCACCAGAGACAAAAAAGCCCGGTATCTTTTGATACCGGGCTGATGTGTTTTTGGTCGGAGCGGCGGGATTCGAACTCGCGACCCTCTGCTCCCAAAGCAGATGCGCTACCAGGCTGCGCTACGCTCCGACAAATAGAATTCTAACTCGAAAAAAACTTCTTTTTAGAAAAACTCAACTTATTTTGGACAAACATACAAATGTCATGGAGACCCGTCGGTTGACCGGCCATGCCATCAACGGCCAGGACCCGGTCCACGGCCAGCGAGGTGACGGAAGGTGATGCGACCCTTGGTTAAATCGTAGGGCGACAGCTCCAGCGACACTTTGTCTCCGGCCAAGATACGGATGTGGTGCTTGCGCATTTTTCCGCCGGTGTAGGCAATCAGTTGGTGCCCGTTTTCGAGTGTGACGCGAAAGCGGGAGTCGGGCAGCACCTCGGTGACGCTGCCCTGCATTTCAATAAGTTCTTCTTTGGCCATGTGTGTTCAATCTCTCTAAAACAATTCAATCCGTACGCAGCGCCTGCGCAATGGCGCGTCCACCACCAGCACAAAGAGCGACACAAAAGCCGTAAAGCCCTGTCAAAGGCCGTACAAACTGTGCATGCGGGCTGTGGGGTCGCTGCACCGCGCGGGGTGCAGGTCAGGAAGGATGCCGTGGGGGAGACGGCTTCAATGGACAAGCAAAGCGCTGTGCTTTAGCCTGTCGATTGTAGCGCCATGCGGTTTCTCTGCCTACCACTGCAGCGCAGCGCGCTGGAGCAAGGCTCTGGACGAGTGAAAGTAAGCGGTCTATAGAATGCGCCCACTTACCACTACCCGCCCTACTGCCGTGTCCGATCGCCTTGCTGTGCTGCCCCAGTACCTGATGCCCAAGCGTGCCTTGACTGCTTTTGCCGGTCGCATCGCCTCGGCGCGCGCAGGCACGTTGACCACGGCGCTGATTCGCCGCTTTGTCGCCCGCTACAACGTCAATATGAGCGAGGCAGCCAACCCCGACATCGCCAGTTACGCCAGCTTTAACGACTTTTTTACCCGCGCCCTGCGCACCGGCGCACGTCCGCTGGCCAAGGCTGATTTGATTTGCCCGGTCGATGGTGCTATCAGCCAGTTTGGCGCGATTGCCCACGACCAGATTTTTCAGGCCAAGGGCCACCACTATTCGACCGCTGCCCTGCTCGGCGGCGACGCGGCCGAGGCCGAGCCGTTTCACAACGGCCACTTCGCCACGCTGTACCTCAGCCCGCGCGACTACCACCGCATCCACATGCCGTGCAATGGGCAGCTGCGCCGCATGGTGCATGTGCCGGGTGATTTGTTCTCAGTGAATCCGACCACCGCGCGCGGCGTGCCGGGGCTGTTTGCGCGCAACGAGCGGGTGGTGTGCTTTTTTGACTCGGCCAACGGGCCGTTTGTCTTGGTGCTGGTCGGCGCGACCATTGTTGGCAGCATGGCGACGGTGTGGCATGGCTTGGTCAATCCGCCGCGCCCGGGCAAGGTGCGCACTTGGGATTACGCTGACCAAAACATTCGCCTGAAAAAAGGCGACGAGATGGGGCGCTTCTTGCTCGGCTCGACGGTGGTGATGCTGTTTCCGGCCGGGCCGCTGCGCTTCAATCCCGATTGGGTGCCAGCGCGTGCAATCCGGCTGGGCGAGGCGATGGCTTGGCGCAAGCCGAAGTAGGCAACACAAGCGCCGCCGGCTTGTCGGCCATGCGCTGCAAGGCAAAGCGCGACGGTGCCAAGCCCAGCTTGTCCGCATCGACCGGTGCTGCGCGGCCGACCAAATGCACCAGCAGCACACTGCGGCGCACCACCACATAGCCGACGGTCTCGGGCTTACCGTCGTAGTGCACGACGGTGCCGGGCTTGTACAAGGGCATGTGGAAATAAGAGGTGACGGGGACAGCAGCGGACATAGTAGGCAGCGAGTCTGCCGTTCTTTGAAATTCTGGATTGACTGAGGGCTAAAGCGCCGCAACCACCATAGTGGTGCGGCTGGGCGGCTATAGCCTGAAATAGCTGGCCATTCTTGGCTGCACAGACAGCGCCGCAATCGGGATAATCGCGCCCCATGTCACTGCTGCCCCACCAACTCGAACTCCTCTCCCCCGCCCGCGACGCTGATATCGGCATTGCGGCGATTGACCACGGCGCTGACGCCGTCTACATCGGCGGCCCCGCCTTTGGCGCGCGCGCCACCGCCGGCAACGATATCCGCGACT
>JAGNUJ010000103.1 GCA_017987055.1 Giesbergeria sp. | reverse complement strand
TCAAACTCTTTCCACTGGGTGTGGTCAACTGCTTTGTCCCACAGCAAAGCGCGGCCGGCGCGCTGTTGGGCGTCCAACTCGGGGTGCTCTTTTTTGAGCTGGTTGAGAAACTGTGTCGCGTCGGACATGTAGTGGGGGCGGGCAAAAATGGACATGGACTGGGTTAACCTCTCTGACTTCGATTTTAAGGGGGCAGCGCCGTGGCGTCTTTGAAACACCTTGCACGTTGGGCGGCCATCGCCGTAGCCGCCCTCGCCAGCGCCGCGTGCGACCCGCAGCGTATCAGCGAATTGGAAGAAGGCGTATCCACCGAAATGGACGTGCGCGACCGTTTTGGCGTGCCTGATAACGTCTGGAACGAGCCCGGTGGCGCACACACGCTGGAATACAACCGCCAGCCCGCCGGCCAGCGCAATTACATGATCACCATTGGCGCCGACGGCAAGATGAGCGCGCTGCGCCAAGTGCTCACCCCCGATAACTTTGCGCTGATTACGCCGGGCATGCAGATGCAAGAAGTGCGCCGCCGTTTGGGCAAGCCAGCAAAAGTCACGCCCTACGCACTCAGTGGCGAGACGCACTACGATTGGCGCTTTTTGGACGCGCCGAGCAGCGCCAAAATATTTACCGTAATTAGCACGGATGGCCGCAGCGTCGCCCGTACCATGATTGCCCCGGATATGGAGTCGCCCGAGCACAAGGGAGGGCGTTAATTTTTGGCTTTTAACTTTTTGCCTCTATGCAATTTAGCGCTGAATCTGTGCTCACACTGGCACCCGATGCCGCCTCGGCCAAGGCGGCCAATGGGCTAACCAAACCGGGCCAATGGCCGCTGCTCGGTGCCAACGCAGCCGCGCTGTGGGGCAAGTGCCAAGGCAGCAGCACTTATCAAACGCAGGTCGATTTGGCCGGGCCGTCGTTTCGCTGCTCCTGCCCTAGTCGCAAATTTCCGTGCAAACACGGTTTGGCCTTGCTGCTGCTGTGGGCAAAAAGCCCGGCGCAGTTCCAAGCCAGCGCCGAGCCGGCGTGGGTGACCGAATGGCTGGCCGCCCGCACCCAGCGCACGCAGAAAAAAGAAGAAAAGCAGCAACAGCAACAACAAAAAGCCGCCGACAAAGCCGCCGACCCCAGCGCTCAAGCCAGCGCGCTGAAAACCGCCGCCAAGCGCTGGAGCCGCATCGACAAAGGCGTTGCCGAATTGCAGCAGTGGTTGACCGATCAAATCGACCAAGGTCTGGGCCACCTGACTGGGGACAGCCGCCAGGCGTGGGAGACGATGGCCGCGCGCTTGGTCGATGCGCAAGCGCCCGGTTTGGCGCAGCGCCTGCGCTATGCGGCTGAGGCGTTGCACAACGGCGCTGATTGGCCGCAGAACGTGCTGTGCCGCCTCGGCCTGCTGCAACTGGCGTGCGATGCCATCCAACGCCGCAACGCGCTTGGCGAAGCGGCCAGCGCCGACTTGCGCGCGCTGATGGGCTGGCCGATAGACAAAGACAGTATCTTGGCGCAGTCGCCCCCGGTAACCGACGAGTGGCTGGTGCTGGGCGTCATCCAAGAAGAGCGCGACAACCGTTTGATAGAGCGCCGCGTTTGGCTGCATGGTTTGCAGACCGGGCAGCGCGCCTTTTTGCTCGACCACACTTTTGCCGGGCGGGTGTTTGAGTCGTCATGGGTCGCGCTGAGCACGGTGCAGGCCAGCTTGGCGTTTTATCCGAGCGCTGCGCCGCTGCGAGCCTTGGTGGTAAGCAGTCAAACCGTTGCCCTGGCGCAGCAGCCACCGACACTGCTGGCAAGCATGTCGCCCAACGAAGAATGGCAGCAGATGGCGCAGCGTGTCGCTGCCAATCCGTGGGGGCACTTGCATTCGCTGCGCTGCGGCGATGCCACGCTGCACTATGACGGCGACAAAGACACATCCCGCTTCCATTTGCAATGGGGCGACATGGCTTTGCCGCTGCAATTGCACCTGAGCGATGGTTGGGCACTGCTGGCGCTGAGCGGCGGTCAGCCGTTGACCGTCCACGGCGAATGGGACGGCAGCAGCCTGCGTCCGCTCACCGCCGTCAGCCCCGAAGGTTTTTGGATATGGACACCGCGCGCATGAGTACCCCACCCGCCACCAGCCCTTGGAAAAACCTGCTGCCGCCGGCGATGGTCGGCACCAATAAAAAACCGCTAGTGCTGCCGGCACTCGACGGTGCGGTCGGCGCGCTGCTGGCACAAGTGCAAGCCAAAGCCAGCAGCTCGGCGCAAGCGCTGCTGCAAGCTGCTGGCGTGCTGACGGTGTGCGAGCGCGCTGGCCAGCGCCCTATCGCTACAGCCAGTGCCTGCACCAGCCCGCACGGCGTGGCGGCGGCAGATGTCGCCCAAGCCGCCTTGCAAGACAGCGCCCTGATAGACACCGTGCGCTGGTTGCTGACCGATGCGCCGCAGCGCCTGCAAATCGACTGGTTGCAGCACTTGGCAGCGGCCGGCTGGCGCTTGCCGCCCAGCCTGCTGCCGCTGGCGCTGGATGCCGCACAGCGCGCCAGCGTGCTGCGCCCCGCCGTGCTGGCGGTGCTGGGCGAGCGCGGCCGCTGGCTGGCACGCCACCACCGCACTTGGCGCTATGCCACCGAGAACGTCAGTAGCGCCGACAGCACGCCACTAGAAACCCGCTGGCAAGAAGGCACGTTGGCACAGCGCCTGCAACTGCTGCGCGACGAGCGCCAAAGCCAGCCCAGCGCCGCACGCGAGCGCTTGCAAGCGAGCTTGGCCGACCTGCCTGCCAAAGAGCGCGCCGAACTGCTGGCCGTGCTGCAAACTGGCCTGTCTGCCGAAGATGACGCCCTGCTGACCCGCTTGGCCAGCCAAGACCGCAGCCGCGACGTGCGCCATATCGCCCGTGGTTTGCTGGTGCAGTTGCCCGATAGCGCCATCAGCCAGCGCGCCGGCGCTCGCCTTGCGCCGTATCTGAGTCTGCAAACAGACCAGCGCTGGGTCATCGCCCCGCCCGAAGCTGCCGACCCGAGTTGGAAAGATGAAGGCATAGAAGCCGCGCGTCCCGCCCACGACAAGCTAGGCGAGCGCGCTTGGTGGCTGTACCAATTGGCGCGACAAGTGCCGCTGTCGTGGTGGCCGCAGCACACCGGCATGGCGCCTGATGCGCTATTGCAATGGGTACATACAAACGATTGGGCGGACGCAGTGGTGCGTGCGTGGTGGGAAGTGCTGCGCGCCGCCCCAATAAGCGCTACCACGATGGCTTGGTGCAAAGCTTTTTTAGACCACTGGCCGAGCAAAGCGATGCAAGACACCCAGGCCGCCGTGCTGGCGCTGCTGCCCGCCGCCGAGCGCGAGCCCTATTGGCACAGCACCCTGCAAGCCATGACCAAGCCACAGCAAGGCGCGCTGGAAGAAATACTGCAACAAGTGATTGCTGCACACCCGCCGGGCCAGTATGTGTCGCAGGCGTTGTCTGGGCTGCTGGTCAGCAAACTGCTCCTCTATAAGCCGCGCTACCACTACGGTTTGCCGCTGGGCGAGTTGTGCTGTGTGCTGCACCCCAGCGAGCTGGCGGCGCTGCAAATTTTGGCCAGTACCCACCACAGCACTCAGCCTGAAGATTCGGTGGCGGCCGCCTTGTCCCAAGCCCTGCGCCCCCACTTGCCGACGCTCAAAGCGCTAGAGGCCATGCGCCAGCTGCCACGCGCTTGAGCACCGCCTTCTTTTTCAACCCCTTGTATTTGTTGCTGCCGAAAGATTTTCATGAGCACCACCGAAGCCCTACGCCAACACGCCGAACACCAATTTGCCCACGAGCTCGATGAGCTGCAAAAGGCCGACACCCACGCCCGCCCCGCCAACTGGCAGCTGTCGCCGTGGGCGGTGGTGTCGTATTTGATGGGCGACCAGCTGGACAACGGCTTTCAGGTCAGCGCCAAATACATCGGCAGCCGCCGCCTGATGGAGATTGCCGTGGCCACGCTGGCCACCGACCGGGCGCTGCTGCTGTACGGCGTGCCGGGCACGGCCAAGTCGTGGGTGTCGGAGCATCTGGCGGCCGCCGTGAGTGGCAACTCCACCCTGCTGATTCAGGGCACGGCGGGCACCAGCGAAGAGCAACTGCGCTACGGCTGGAACTACGCCCAGCTGCTGGCCCACGGCCCGTCAGAAAAAGCCTTGGTGCCCAGCCCGCTGATGCACGCGATGAAGCACGGAAAAATTGCCCGCGTCGAAGAGCTGACCCGCATCCCGGCCGACGTACAGGACTCTTTAATCACCGTGCTGTCAGAAAAAACCCTGCCGATTCCTGAGCTGGCTTCTGAGGTGCAGGCCACGCGCGGCTTCAGCGTGATTGCCACCGCCAACAACCGCGACAAGGGCGTCAATGAGCTGTCGGCGGCTTTGAAGCGGCGCTTTAACACCGTGGTGCTGCCGCTGCCATCGACCGAGGAAGAAGAAGTCTCCATCGTCGTCAAGCGCGTCGGCGAGATGGGGCAAGCGCTGCAATTGCCCGCCGAGCCGCCCGCGCTGAAAGAAGTGCGCCGCATCGTGCAAATTTTTCGCGAGCTGCGCAGTGGCCGCACGCTGGATGGCAAAACCCAGCTCAAGTCGCCCAGCTCGTCGCTGTCCACCGCTGAAGTGATTTCGGTGATTAACAACGGCATGGCGCTGGCTGGGCACTTTGGCGATGGTGTGCTGCACCCGCACGATGTGGCGGCCGGTTTGATTGGCGCCGTGATTAAAGACCCGGTGCAAGACGCGGTGGTGTGGAAAGAATATTTAGACATCGTCGTCAAAGAGCGCGAAGACTGGAAAAGCCTGTACCGCGCCTGCAAGGAACTCGAATAACAGGCGGTTGCTGTGAGCAAAGTCCACTATTTCGGCATCCGCCACCACGGACCGGGCTGTGCGCGCAGCTTGGTGCGGGCTTTGGATGCCTTGCAGCCCGACTGCGTGCTGGTCGAAGGCCCGCCCGAAGGCGAAAGCGTGCTCGCCGCGCTGCTGTCCGAACAAATGCAGCCGCCCGTCGCCCTGCTGAGTTACTGCCCCGACGACCCGCGCCGTGCGGTCTACCACCCGTTTGCGGTGTTTTCGCCCGAATGGCAGGCGCTGCGCTGGGCGCTGCAACGGCAGGTGCCTGCATCGTTTATCGACCTGCCGCTGACCCACCAACTGGCGCTGTCCAAAGAGCGCGAAGAGCAAGCTGCAGCTGCAGAAGCCGCGGCCGCAGAAGACACTGAAACGGCACCCGCCGAAGCAGTGAAGGACGCCGAACCCGCCGAACCCATCGAACCCATCGAACCCAGTTACCGCACTGACCCACTGCACTGGCTGGCGCAAGCCGCCGGCCACGCCGATGGCGAAAGCTGGTGGAACCACACCGTCGAAGAGCGCGGCGATGGCGAAGAGCTGTTCGCTGCCATCGCCGAGGCCATGACCGCGCTGCGCAGCGACTTGGGTGCGCAAGGCGAAGAGCAATGCCCCCACCGCGCCCGCCGCGAGCTGCTGCGCGAAGCCCACATGCGCCAGCGCATCCGCGACGCCGTCAAAAAAGGCCACCAGCGCATTGCGGTGGTCTGCGGTGCGTGGCACTTGGGCGGCTTGCAAGCGGCGACCAAAGTCAGCGCCGATGCGGCACTGCTGAAAGGCCTGCCAAAACTCAAAGTGCAATCAACGTGGGTGCCGTGGACGTACCGCCACCTGACGCGCACCAGCGGCTACGG
>JAGNUJ010000027.1 GCA_017987055.1 Giesbergeria sp. | reverse complement strand
CGGCACTAACGCCTCAGACGACCTACCCGCCGTGGGACAATCGCGCCCATGAATCCGCAGCAGTACGTCCAGCAAAAAGCCGCCGCATCGGGCAGCAGTTTTTATTACGCCTTTCTTTTTTTGCCCACGCCCCGGCGTGCGGCGATCACGGCGTTTTATGCTTTTTGCCGTGAAATTGACGACGTTGTCGATGAAACATCCGACGATAGCGTCGCTCGCACCAAATTGGCTTGGTGGCAAAAAGAGGTTCACCAATCGTTCAGCGGTAACCCAACACACCCGGTGATGCACGCGCTGATGCCGCACACCAGCACCTACCACATTGAGCCGCGCCACCTGCTCGCCGTGATTGAGGGCTGCCAGATGGATTTGGACCAAACGCGCTACCTCGACTACCCAGCGCTGCAGCGTTACTGCCACTTGGTCGCTGGCATCGTGGGCGAAGTAGCGGCGCAAATTTTTGGCCAAACCGACCCCGCCACGACCAAATACGCCCACAGCCTAGGCCAAGCTTTGCAGTTGACCAACATCTTGCGTGACGTCGGCGAAGACGCGCTGCGCGGGCGAATTTACCTGCCGGTCAACGAATTGCAGCAGTTTGACGTCAAGGCGCACGAAATTTTGAAGCGCGAATACTCGGAGCGCTTTACCGCGCTGATGCGTTTTCAGGCCGAGCGCGCGCACCGTTTGTACGACGAGGCGCTGGCCCTGCTGCCCGCAGCGGACCGGCGCGCCCAAAAGCCCGGCCTGATGATGGCCAGCATCTACCGCACGCTACTGACGGAGATTGAGCGTGACAACTTTCAAGTGCTGCACCAGCGCGTGAGCCTGACGCCGCTGCGCAAGTTCTGGCTGGCGTGGAAGATGCAAGCGCTGGGGCGCATGTAATACGACGATAAAACTCCTAAATTGATAGCTGCTAGCGCTTGTATTTAAAGGGCTAGAGGCACTTTTGACTACTAATTTAGCGTTATGAAAATTGCCATCATCGGCGGCGGCTGGGCAGGCATGGCGGCCGCTATGGCCGTGGTGCAAGCCGGCCACTACGCCAGCGTATTTGAAGCCGCCCGCACCGTCGGCGGACGCGCCAGAGCGGTGGTCAGCAAAGACCTTCATGGCACGCCGATGCTGCTGGACAACGGCCAGCACATTTTGATTGGTGCCTATGCCGAATCGCTGCGCCTGATGCGCTTGGTCGGCGTCGATCCCGAAAAAGCCCTGCTGCGCCTGCCGCTGACGCTGCGTTTTGCGGACAACAGCGGCCTGCAATGGCCCCGCCGCGCGCCGCCGTGGGACGCCGTGCTGGGCATTGCCGGCGCGCGCAGCTGGTCGTGGCGCGAACGCTTGGCGCTGCTGCGTGTGGCAACGCTCTGGCGCATCAAGCGCTTTCGCTGCGCGCCGTTGGCCTCAGTGACCGATCTGTGCGCCGGCCTGCCGCCTCGGCTGCTGCAAGAATTTATCGACCCGCTGTGCATCGCCGCCCTCAACACCCCGGCGCACGAGGCCAGCGGCCAGGTGTTTTTGCGCGTGCTGCAAGACAGCCTGTTCAGCGGCCCGGGCGGCTCCAATTTGCTACTGCCGCGCGTCGATTTGGGCGAAGTTTTTCCGCAAGCGGCGGCGCGCTGGCTGCGCGGCAACGGCGCCATTGTGCGCACCGGCTCGCGCGTGCAAACGCTAGTGGCCAACCCCCACGGCGGCTGGAAGGTCGCCGGCATGGCGTTTGATGCGGTCATTTTGGCCACCACCAGCACCGAAGCGGCGCGCTTGGTCTCGCAAGCGGCGCAAACCGCCCCCTATGACATGGCAGTGCCGCTGTGCGACTGGGCGGCCTGCGCGCAGGCGCTGCGCTTTGAGGCTATCACCACCGTCTATTTGCAAGGCACACCTCCCCCCAACGGTGCCTTGCTGCCGCGCCCGATGGTGGCACTGCGCAGCACCGCCGAGCACCCAGCGCAATTTGTCTTTGACCGGGGTCAGTTGGGGGGCAATGCTGGATTGCTGGCGTTTGTCGTCAGCACCAGCTGCGGCGACCGCGCCACGCTGGAGGCACAGGTGCTGCAACAAGCCCAGCAGGAACTGGGCTTGTCCGACCTGTACGCCCTGCAAACCTTGGTGGACAAGCGCGCCACCTTTGCCTGCACCCCCGGCTTGCAGCGCCCCGGCGCGCACTTGGCACATGGTTTATGGGCTTGCGGCGACTACATCGCCGGCCCGTATCCAGCCACATTGGAAGGCGCGGTTATCAGCGGCACCACAGCAGGCAATGCGTCAGTTGCCAAAGTGCCGATAAACGCCGTCAACTGATGCTTACTTGGCGCTTGTGTCGTCAAAAAATTTGCCTCGGATACGTCTGTGTTAAAATTGTTTCAAATTAAGAACACAGCACCGCTTTTTCTACAGCAGTTCAGGTGATGAATCCCCATCGCCGCTTCAGAGTCTTCGCCACATCAGCGATCCACCGTCGGCTCTGACCACTGCCCGGCAAGCAACGCGGCGCACCGTCCTCCCACGGTTGCGCCAGCACCGCACTGCCCCGCAGTGATTTTTTCGCTTCAGACCCCACGGGTCTGGCAATCGCAGGTTGCCGTCAGCGCCTTTCGGGCATGACCGCAGCCACTGGTGTCCATCGCGCAGCCGCACGGCTTGGCGTTATGGACTGTGGCCGCCCCAGCGGCGCCGCCATACACATAACAGGAGATATCAGCATGGTCAGCAATCTGAACAACAACGACAACATCAACCCCATGAACGGCAACATGCAGGGCAAACGCGTTGCCATCCTCGGCGCGGGCCCGAGCGGCTTGGCGCAACTGCGCGCTTTTGAGGCCGCAGGCAAGGCCGGCGCCGAACTGCCCGACATCGTCTGCTACGAAAAGCAGCGCGACTTGGGCGGCATGTGGAACTACACCTGGCGCACCGGCCTCGACGCGCACGGCGAGCCGGTACACGGCAGCATGTACCGCTACCTGTGGTCCAACGGCCCGAAAGAGTGTTTGGAATTTGCCGACTACAGCTTTGAAGAGCACTTTGGCAAACCGATTGCCTCGTACCCGCCGCGCGCCGTGCTGCGCGACTACATCATGGGGCGCGTCGAAAAAAGCGACCTGCGCCGCTGCATCCGCTTTAACACCGCTGTGCACTGGGTGTCGTTTGACGAAGCCACGCGCAAGTTTTCTGTGACGGTGCGCGACATGAAGGCGGACGAGTTGTCGACCGAAGAGTTTGACTACGTGGTGGTGGCGACTGGCCACTTTTCGACGCCCAACACGCCGTACTTTGAAGGTCTGGAGCAGTTTCCCGGCCGCGTCCTGCATGCCCATGACTTTCGCGATGCTTGCGAGTTTGCCGGCAAAGATTTGCTGCTGGTCGGCAGCAGCTACTCGGCGGAAGACATTGGCACGCAATGCCACAAATACGGTGCCAAATCAGTCACTTTCAGCTACCGCAGCGCGCCGATGGGCTACGACTGGCCGCAGGCGTTTGAAGAAGTGCCGCTCTTGGTCAAGGTCGATGGCCGCACCGCGCACTTTGCCGACGGCACGCAAAAAGACGTCGATGCCATCATTTTGTGTACCGGCTACCAGCACCATTTCCCCTTCTTGGCCGACGAGTTGACGCTGCGCACGCACAACCGCCTGTACCCGGAAAATCTCTACAAAGGCATTTTCTGGCTGGCCAATCCGCAGCTGATTTATCTGGGCATGCAAGACCAGTACTACACCTTCAATATGTTTGACGCGCAGGCTTGGTATGCGCGCGACGTGATGATGGGACGCATCACGTTGCCAGACGCTGACGCAATGGCTGGCGACAGCGCCGCTTGGGTGGCGCGTGAAGTGCTCGCCACTACGCCCGAGCAGCACATCGACTTTCAAGCCGCTTATGTGCGCGATTTGGTCACGCCGACCGACTACCCGGCGTTTGATATCGAGGGCATGGGCGCGCTGTTCAAGGAGTGGAAGCACGACAAGCAGCTGAGCATCTTGGGCTACCGCGACAAGAGCTACCGCTCGACCATGACTGGCACCTTGGCACCGGCGCACCACACGCCGTGGATGCAGGCGATGGACGATTCGCTCGAAGCCTTCTTGGCCGATGCACCGGCCAGCGCCCAAGCGCAGCCCGAGCCACAGCGCGAAGCGGCATAAGACTCCTGAATTAATAGCTCCTAGCGCATGTATCTATTGGGCTAGAGGCACTTTTCACCTTAAATCTGACCGAGCCGCGCGCACAACGCGCCCAGCTCGGTCACGGTGATCTGCGGCATGTGCAATGCATGCTGCCAAACGTGGCCAGCCCGGTTGACCCACGCCATTTGCATGCCGACCTCCAGCGCGCCAACACCGTCCAAATGCGCGTCGTCACCAATGTGCAGCACCTGCTCGGGCGCGACACCGGCCGCCTGCGCGCCGCGCTGAAAAATCCGCACATCGGGCTTGGCCACACCGACATCGCGCGCGCTGACCGAGGCGTGAAAAAAGTGTCCCACGCCCACGCGCTGCACATCGGCATTGCCATTCGATAGCGCCACGATCGGGTAGCGGCTGCTCAGGTATTGGAGCGCTGGCAGCGCATCGGCAAAAAAATCAACGCGCTGGCGTTCGGCAAAAAACACCTCAAATGCGGCATCGGCCAGCGCCGGGTCGTCGCCGGCGCGGGTCAGCGCCAGCGCAATCGCGCCCCGGCGCAGCGCGCTGAAGTCGTGCGCCCATTCGGGGTGTTGGCGCTGCATTTGCTCGCGCAGTTCGCGGCGCACGTCTGGTTGACTGTGCAGCGCGTGGGTAGCGGGCGCGTGCTCGGCCAGCCACGTTTGCAGCGCGGCTTCGGCGCGGCCAATCGTCGGCCACACCGGCCACAAGGTGTCGTCCAAATCCAAAGTGATGGCGCGGATGCGGGAAATATCGAGGGTCACGGCAAGCAGTTGATAAAAAACACAGCTTGCAGAATACCTGCTGGCACAATCCGCCCCGTGAAACTGCGCTCCCACCTCCCCCACTCCCACCGCTTGGCCTTGGTGCTAGCGGTGCTGGCCGTGGTAGCGCAGTTGTGGATGGCGCAGCTGAGCACCCGCCATCTGGGCGCAATGCTGTGGCAGCAAACCCTGTGGGGCGAGGTCTGCTCCACCAACGACCGCACCGCAGACGCTGACCCGCAGGCGCTGTCCCAGATCGCCAACTGCCCGGTGTGCCATGTGGTGGCGGCGGGTTTGGTGCCGGGCAACACGCCAGCGATCGCGCTGGCTGCGCCGGGTGATACGCCTTATTTCGCTGCCGCTACCAGCGCCCCGGTGCGGGCGCTGCGACACGCCAGCCTGCGCCCGCCCGCCCAAGCCCCGCCGCGCGCCTGAGCGTTGGCGCCCCGTTCTGGGATGGCACCTCTTCTTTGTCTCCTTTTTTGCACAGCGCCGGCGCGATAGCCCGCGCTGCGCTTTGGGCTTGCGCCCGTCCCCCTCTTTTTGTTAGTTCGATATGACGAATCTCTCTGTCCGCTCCCGTTCGCGCGCGCCTGCGCTGCGCCCTTTGTGCGCTCTCATCATGGCTTTGCCGTTTGCTGCCATCGCGCAAGGCAATGTCGATAACACCCTCCAGTCCGTCACCGTCAGGGCGGAAAAATCCGCCCTGGCTTTGGGCGCCAGCCGCGTTGATGCAGAAGCCATCCAAGCCACGCGCAGCGCCAGCAGTGACAGCGCCAGTTTGCTGCGCTCGTTGCCGGGCTTTAGCGTGCAGGGCGCGGGCGGTGTCTCTGGCCTGCCCAGCCTGCACGGCATGACGGACGACCGTTTGCGCATTCAGGTCGATGGCATGGATTTGCTCTCGGCCTGCGGCAACCACATGAACCCACCGTTGTCCTATATCGACCCCAGCCGCGTCGCCAGCGTGCGCGTGTTTGCTGGCGCAGTGCCCGTCAGCGTCGGTGGTGACAGCATTGGTGCCACGGTGCAAGTCGAAGTCGCCGCGCCCGAATTTGCGCCGCCCGGTGCAGGCACGCTGCTCAAGGGCGAAGCTGGCACTTTCTACCGCAGCAACGGCCACGGTGTCGGTGCCAATTTGGCGGCCACTTATGCCACCGAGCAAATGAGCCTGCGCTATGACGGCGCGATGGCGCAGTCGGACAATTACCGCTCCGCCAAAGACTTCAAAGCCGCTGGCCCGGCTGCCAACAACAAGCCAACCCACTGGCTGGGCGGCGACGAAGTCGGCTCCACCAGCTACCACACCCGCAACCACGCGCTGGGTTTTGCACTGCGCGGCGATGCGCATCTGCTGGAGCTGAAACTGGGTGTGCAAGACATTCCCTACCAAAACTACCCCAACCAGCGCATGGACATGACGCGCAACGACAGCCACCACCTCAACCTGCGCTACCAAGGCCAGTTCGACTGGGGGCAACTGCAAGCGCGGGCATACCACGAGAAAACCCGCCACGCCATGAACTTTGGCGCGGACAAACAGTTCTGGTACGGCCCCAAAGGCGATGTGCCCGGCATGCCGATGGACACCAAAGGCCAAACCACCGGCCTCTCGGTCAAAGCCGACGTAGCGCTGTCGGCGCGCGACACGCTGCGCGTCGGCACCGAGCTGCAAAAGTACCGCTTGGACGACTGGTGGCTGCCGTCCGGCGGCGGCATGGCGCCCAACACTTTCAACAACATCCACGACGGCCAGCGCGACCGCTTTGACGTGTTTGCTGAGTGGGAGGCGCGCTGGAGCGCGCAGTGGCTGTCGCAAATCGGCCTGCGCAGCGCCAACGTGCGCAGCCACAGCGGCGCTGTCCAAGGCTACAACGCCAGCTACGACGCTGACGCCAACGCCTTCAACGCGCGCAGCCGCCAACGCACTGACCACAACTGGGACTTCACCGCGCTGGCACGCTTTACGCCCAGCGACAGCGCCAGCTACGAGTTTGGCTGGGCGCACAAAACCCGCTCGCCCAACCTGTACGAGCGCTACAGCTGGTCCACCGGCGGCATGGCGATGCGCATGGTCAACTTGGCGGGCGATGGCAACGGCTACGTCGGCAACCTCGACCTGAAACCCGAAGTTGCCAACACCCTGAGCGCTACCGCCAACTGGCACGACGCCAGCGGCAAACAGTGGGGCATCCAAGCCACGCCGTACCTGACCTACGTCGATAACTACATCGACGCCAAACGCTGCGGCGGCGGCATGGGCGCCATGACGGCCTGCAGCAACGCCAACCTGAGCGGCACGGACAAATTCGTCTATCTGCGCTTTGCCAACCAAGACGCGCGCCTGTATGGGCTGGATGTGTCAGGCTTTGCCGAGCTGGGGCGCATCAGCGGCTGGGGCGAGCTGACCGCCAGCGGCGTGCTGAGTTACGTCAAAGGCAAAAACCGCACCTCGGGCGACAACCTCTACAACACCATGCCACTCAACGCCCGCTTTGCGCTGACCCAGCGCCTGGGCGGCTGGAACAGCACGGCGGAGCTGCAATGGGTCAGCGCCAAAAAGCACGTCTCGGCTGAGCGCAACGAGCTGACCACGGCGGGTTACGGCCTGCTCCATCTGCGCGCCAGCTACCAATGGAAGCAAGTGCGCGTGGATGCGGGCGTGGACAACGTCTTCAACCGCTTCTACAACCACCCGCAAGGCGGCGCCTACGTCGGCCAAGGCCAAACGATGGCCGGCACGGCGGTGCCGTGGGGCGTGCGCGTGCCGGGCATGGGGCGCTCGCTCAATCTGGGCGTGACGGTGAAGTTCTAAATTGATAGCTACTAGCGCCCGTATCTAAAGGGCTAGAGGCCGATTTGGCTATAAATTGGTCGCAATAAAGCCGCTTTTAAGCCGTTTTTGGCGCTGCGCTGGCCGTCAACTCCACCGTCACCAGCAGCCCGCCGTGGGGGCTGGGCTGCAGCAGCAACTGGCCGTCGTACAAGGCCACCAAGTCTTGCACGATGGCCAGCCCCAGCCCGGTGCCGGGCACCGCCTCATCCAAGCGCACGCCGCGGGCGACGACGGCTTGCAAATGTTCAGCACTGATGCCGGGGCCGTCATCTTCTATCTGCAAGCGCAGCCGCGCTGGCAACGCGCCCGCTACCAGCGCGGCGCGAATCCACACGCCAGACTTGGCCCACTTACAGGCGTTGTCCAGCAAGTTGCCCAGCAGCTCTTGCAGGTCTTGCTCCTCGCCAGCAAAGAGCAGCGCGGTGTCACCCAGCTCGCTGCTGATGTGCAGATGTTTGTCGGCATACACCCGCTGCATCACCCGCACCAAGCCGTCCAGCACCGGCGCAACCGCGGTGCGCTGACCCGGCAGTTGCTGCGTGGCCGCGACGCGCGCTTGCGCCAAATGCCAATCGACATGGCGCCGTGCCAGCGCCAGTTGCTCTTGCACCAAGCGCTCGAGGTCATTGCGCTGTAGCGCGGTGGCTTGGCCCAGCACCGACAGCGGCGTTTTCAGCGCGTGCGCCAAATTGCCAGCGTGGGTGCGGGCGCGCGCCACCACCTCTGCATTGCGCGCCAGCACTTGGTTGAAGTCGTTGACCAGCGGCTGCACTTCTTGCGGAAACACGCCCAGCAACTGCGTCGCCTCGCCTTGGTGGACGTTGTGCAAACTGCGCTGCAACGCACGCAGCGGCCGCAGCCCGACGGCCACTTGCGCCCACGCTGCCAGCGCCAGCAGCACCAAGAGCGCCGCCAGCGACAGCACCAGCACGCCGGTAAAGCGCTGCACCGCCGCCTCGGTCTCTTGCAAATCGCCGGCCACCACCAAGCGCCAGCGCGACTGCGGCGCTGGCGCGTCACCGGCGCGCAGGGCGCGTTCCAGCATCAACAGCGGCGCGCCTTTGGGCCCCAGCCCTTCATGGACGTGCAACGCGCCATCGGCCAAAGCGTCAGCGTCTAGCTGCAAGCGCGTGTCCCACAGCGAGCGCGAGCGCAGTTCGCTGTGGCGCTGTTGCGCACCGTGGTTCATTTCGTCGATTTGCCAATACAGCCCGGAATAAGGCCGCTGCCAGCGCGGGTCGGACAGCGCTTGGCTGTCAATGCGCGGGCGAGCGGCCGCGTCAAATTCGAGTTGGGCGGTGAGCTGGTCGAGCTGCTGGGCCAGCGCCGCTTCAAACTGGTGCAGGACGTGTTCGCGAAACAAGCTGCTCAGCACCCAACCTGCCAGCAACAGGGCGACGGCCAGCCCCACCAGCGTCGCCGCCAGCAGCCGAAAGCGCAGCGAATGCACCCAATGGCTGGGCGCGGCTACGGCTGCCACAGGCGCACCACTCATAGCGGCGGCTGTAAGCGATAGCCCAAGCCACGCACGGTTTCAATCGGCACACTGGGCAGTTTTTTGCGCAGCCGGGCGATAAACACCTCGATGGTGTTGGAGTCGCGGTCGGCGTCTTGGGCGTAGATGTGTTCGTTCAGCTCGGTGCGCGAGACCACGCTGGCGGGGCGGTGCATCAAGTAATCCAGCACTTTGTATTCGTGGCTGGTCAGCGCCACCGGCTGGCCGGCCAGCGTGACGCGGTGGCTGCGCGTGTCCAGCGCGACATCGCCACACTGCAACAGCGGCGAGGCCAATCCGCCAGCGCGCCGAATCAGTGCGCGCAGCCGCGCCAACAGCTCTTGCGGGTGAAACGGTTTGGTCAGATAGTCATCGGCTCCGGCGTCAATGCCGGCGACTTTTTCTGCCCAATTGCCGCGTGCTGTCAGGATCAACACCGGCATGGTGCGCCCGCCCTCGCGCCAGCGTTGCAGCACCGTCAGGCCGTCCACCAGCGGCAGGCCGATATCGAGCACTACCGCGTCAAAGTTTTCCGTCTCGCCCATAAAGTGCGCATCGCGACCGTTGTCGGCTTCATCAACCACGTAGCCAGCGTCCAGCAAACCAGCGCGCAACTGGGCGCGCAAACTGGGCTCGTCTTCTACCAGCAAGATGCGCATGGTTTAGGGCGCAGTGCGCGGGGTGGGCTTGGGCTCGCGCACCTTCATGCCCAAGACAGCCGCAGTGCCAGCATCGAGCTTGAGTTTGAGCAACTGCCCGTCGGTGCTGAGCAGCTTGATCTCATAAATCCACTGACCGTAATCGCGCTCCAACTCTACTTCTAGCACTTGACCGGGATGCTCGCGGCCCAATCGCTCCAGCACCGTAGTCAGCGGCAGCACTTGGCCCGATTGCACCGCTTGCATAGCGCGCTCATGGTCATCGCGGTCACTGGCCCAGACCGGCGCAGCCAAAAAACTGCACGCCAACAGCACCCCAGCGCAGCGGCGTACAAAATAAAAAGGAAAAACAGGGGAAGAGGCAGTCATAAAAACCCTCGGTAGGTAGGAGATAAGCGCAATTGTTGGTCAAACCCCCTGAACCGTTGATGAACAGCGCCTTATGCGGTGCTTGCCCAAATACTGCTGCAGGCACCGCACAATGGGGTCTTTTAACGGAGACAACACCATGAACCCAAAAATGACCCCCGCCCAGCACGAAGAAATCAAAGCCCTGCTGCTGTCGCGCCGCGCCGCGCTGCAAGCGCAAATGCGGCAAAACCAAGAAAACCTGTCGCCCCCCAGCGCCGATGAGGGTGCCGTGCTGCAGCGCAACGTGGCGCGCGAGGTCGATCAAGCGCTGACCAACATCGACGTCGCTGACCTGACACGTATCGAGCGCGCACTGGAGAAAATGGCCGATGGCACTTATGGCCTTTGCGGCGAATGTGGATGTTCTATTGCGTTTGAGCGCCTGAAAATCGAGCCGCAAACCCAGCACTGCGTCGCCTGCAAATCGCGCTGGGAAAAAGCCCACCCAGGGCATTAATTTTTTTAACGAACCCACTCAGAAAGGACATCGCCCCATGACATCTCCCCTTTTTGGTTGGCGTCACCTTGTCACCAGCTTGGCGCTGCTGGGTGGTGCCAGCGCCGCTTTGGCAGCCCAAGCACCCCCACCAGAGCCAGCGCTAACACCAGCAGAAACAGTCGCCACGCAAGCTCAAGCTGCGCCAGCGGCTAACCCCTTCACCGCCCACCTGCGCGTCTCGGCCGACGGCACCGCCATCATCGACACGCGCAGCAGATTGGCGTGGGCGCGCTGCGTGGAAGGCATGTTTTGGAACGGCAAAACCTGCTCGGGTCAGCGCCGGCTGCTCGATCGCGCTGAGGCCAACGCCGTGGCGCAAGCGCGCGCCAAGGCGGAACAAACCCCCTGGCGCTTGCCGCGCGTCAACGAGCTGCGCCGCTTAGTCGATAAAAAGGCCAACCCGCCGGGCATTCCGCCGTTGCTGTTTCCGGCCGCGCCGTTTGGCCTGCACTGGACCAGCACCGCCAACATCAAAACCTTTGCCAACAACCAGTACAACTACGGCAACATCAGCCAAGGCACGGGTTCGGGCGCTGGCAGCCGCTTAGCGGCGCTGGACGGCTGGGCGGTGGACATGGACACCGGCATTGCCAGCGGCGACGTGCCGCGCACCAGCCGACTGCCGGTGCGCTTGGTGCGCTTGGCCACCGAGCACGATTGATTTGCGCTGATGGATAGCGCCGATACCGACATGCCGTGCGCGAGAATGCGGCATGTCTTTTCAACCCGAACCACCCTACACCCACGGGCAAGCCGCCCGAACCGCCATCTTGCTGTGCAACCTCGGCACGCCCGACGCTCCGACGGCGTCCGCGCTGCGCCGCTATTTGGGTGAGTTTTTGTCCGATCACCGCGTGGTCGAGATTCCCAAGCCGATTTGGTGGCTGATCCTGCACGGCATCATCTTGCGCACCCGCCCAGCCAAATCTGCCGCCAAATACGCCAGCGTCTGGACGCCCGAGGGCTCGCCGCTGGCGGTGTGGACGAGTAAGCAAGCGACGCTGCTGCGCGGCTGGCTCGGTCAAGCCGGCAGCAACGTGCTGGTGCGCCACGCCATGCGCTATGGCAACCCGTCGATTGCCAGCCAGCTCGACGCCTTAAAGGCCGAAGGCGCGACGCGCATTCTCATCTTGCCGCTGTACCCGCAGTACTCCGCGCCGACCACCGCCAGCGTGTTTGACGCGGTCTACAGCTGGGCGTCGCGCGTGCGCAACGTGCCCGAGCTGCGCTTTGTCAACCACTACCATGACGACCCCGGCTACATCGACGCGCTGGCCCGCACCGTCAAAAACCATTGGAAGCACCACGGCCCGCCCGACAAACTGGTGATGAGCTTTCACGGCGTGCCGGCGCGCACGCTGCAACTGGGCGACCCCTACCACTGCGAAAGCCACAAAACCGCCCGTCTGCTGGCCGAGCGCTTGGGGCTGCACAAAGACGACTACCAGCTGACCTTCCAATCGCGCTTTGGCAAAGCCAAATGGCTAGAGCCCTACACCGAGCCGACGCTGATGGCGCTGGCCAAAGCCGGCGTCGGCCGCGTCGATGTGATTTGCCCCGGCTTTACCGGCGACTGCTTGGAGACGCTGGAAGAAATCAACATGGAAGCGCGCGAAGCCTTCTTGCACGCGGGCGGCAAGGAGTTTCACTACATCCCCTGCCTCAACGACAGCGCCGAATGGATTACGGCACTCAGCCACATCGCCCAGCAGCACCTGAGCGGCTGGCCAGTGCAGGTGGACAGCGCCGAGGCTTTGGCCGCAGCGCGCGCGCACGCTGCAGCCGGTGGTGCGGTTTAAGCATCATTTTTGATAGCTGCTAGCGCACGTGTTTATTGGGCTAGAGCCGTATTTCATTCATATTTAACTGTTCATCCATGTATTCCACGCCCACTTTGACCCTCGCCCCTGCGCAACTGCGCTTGCAGATCGACCCGGCCACGCTGGGCTTTGCCCACACCGGCGAACTGCAAGAGCTGCCCTTGCCGTGGATTGGCCAAGAGCGCGCAGCCGCCGCCGCGCGTTTTGGCTTGGCGATGCGCCAACGCGACTACCACCTGTTTGTGCTGGGCGAGCTGGGCAGTGGCCGCACCTCGCTGCTAAGCCAAGCCATGCACGAAGCCGCAGCGCAGCGCCCAGTGCCCCCCGATTTGTGCTATCTGCACCGCTTTGACCAGCCCGAGCGCCCCTGCGCGCTGCGCCTGCCGGCGGGGCAGGGAAAACGGCTGCGCGAAGGCATGGAGAAAATCCTCCAAGCGCTGCAAACCGACATCCCCCAGCGCCTGCAAGACGGCGACTACCGCAGCGAGAGCGCCGCGCTGGACGAGCAATTCGACGCCGCGCAAAACGCCGCCTTTGCCGAGCTGGAAGCCTTTGCCCGCACGCGCCAATTTGCCCTGACGCGCGACAGCGGTCACATGGTGTTTACGCTGCTGGGCGCTAACGGCAAGCCGCAAAGCCCTGAACAAACCCAAGCCCTGTCGGCCGACAAACGCGCCGCCCTGACCGAAGCCGAACACGCCCTGCGCGCCGAAATCGCCCGCGTGCTGACGGCGCTACGCCCCGCCGAGCGCGCCCACCAACAAGCGCGCACCGCACTGCGCCGCCGCACCCTAGCCCCGCTGCTGGCGCAAACGCTGAGCGAACTGCAGCGCACCGTCTGCGGCAGCGAAAACACACCAGAAAACACCAAGCTGACCGGCTGGCTGGCACAAGTACAAACCGCGCTGCTCGACCAACTGGCGCTGTTTTTGCCGTTACAAAGCGAGGACGGCGGCGAGACCGAAGACACGGGCAACGCCGATACCCAAACCGCTGACAACAGCGCCGACGACGAAGAAGACCACAAAGCCGCGCTGGCCGCCTTGCTGGCGCAGTGCCGCATCCATTTGGCGGTAGACAACAGCGAGCGCAGCGCCGCGCCGGTCATCATGGAAGACGACCCGCAACTGCGCAGCCTGTTTGGCAGCATCGAAGCCAGCGGCGACGACGAGGGCGGCGGCGGCAGTGCTGGTGCTCTGGCCGCGCCAGTGGATTTGGGCACCATCCACGTCGGCAGCCTGCTGAAAGCGCACGGCGGCTTTTTGATGCTGCACCTGCGCGACGTGGCCGCCGCCGAAGGGCTGTGGGAACGCCTGCGCCGCTTTTTGCGCTGCTCGCGCGTGCAGCAAGGCGACGCGCCCAGCAGCCACGGCCACGCCAGCCGCACCGCGCTGCAGCCCGAAGCCGTCGAGGTGGACGTAAAAATCGTGTTGATTGGCTCGGTCGAGGAGTACTACGCCCTGCAAGCAGCAGACCCCGAAGTGGCGCAGCGCTTTCGCACCAAAGTCGATTTCGCCGAGTCGTTTCGCGCCAGCCCCGAGACGCGCCGCGCGACCGGCATCTTCATCGCCCACATCGCCCGCAAACGCGGCCTGCCCGATTTCTCAGCCGCTGCAGTGGCGCGCCTGCTAGAGCAATCGCACCGCGAGGCCGATGACCAAACCCGCCAAAGCGCGCTGTTTGCCCAGACCGAAGCGCTGGCGATAGAAAGCGCCGCGCTGTGCAGTGCACGTGCTGCCGCCTTGGTGGAAGCCGCCGACATCGAGGCCGCCCTGCAAGCGCGCACCTTGCGCCACGACTACACCGAGCAGCGCCTGCACGAGTCAATTGCCGACGGCGAGCGGCTGATTACGCTGCACGGCAGCCACATCGGCCAAGTCAACGCGCTGACGCAAATTGACCAAGGCGACTACCGCTTTGGCTTTCCGGTGCGCATCACCGCGCACGCTTTTGCCGGCCACGAAGGGCTGCTGAATATCGAGCGCGAGGTCGAAATGTCCGGCCCGATCCACGACAAAGGCGTGCTGATTCTGCACAGCTACCTGACCGCGCTGTTTGAGCACATCGCCCCGCTGGCGCTGAACGCCTCGGTAGTGTTTGAGCAGGAGTACAGCGGCGTTGAAGGCGACTCGGCCTCGTGCGCGGAGCTGTATGCGCTGCTGTCGGCCCTGTCAGGCGTGCCGCTGGCGCAGGGAATTGCGGTGACCGGCGCGCTCAACCAGCACGGCCAAGTGCTGCCGGTGGGCGGCATCAACGAAAAGATTGAAGGCTGGTTCAAAGTCTGCGAAAGCGCTGGGCTGGACGGCACGCAGGGCGCGCTGATTCCGGCGCGCAACCTGCGCCAACTGATGCTCGACCAGCGCGTGCTGGACGCGGTGGCGGCGGGGCGCTTTCACATCTACACCGCCGAGCACGTCAGCGACGGCATTGCGGTGCTGACTGGCCAGAGCGTTCACGCCGCGCCAACAGGGGTCAACCGTGTGCTGGAACTGGCCGAGCAAACGCTGCGCGACTTTCGCCGCGCCTGCCAAGTAGCAGGGCACACGCGGCTGCGCTTTCCGAGCCGATCGCGCCCAAACAGCACAGCCGCACCCACAAAAAAACCATGAGCATCTGCACCACCACGATGCCTGCCTACAGATTTTTTACCGCACTGGACGATTTAGTCGCCACTAGGCCGACGTTTAGCAATATGGATACTATATTTAAGCCAAATCGGCCTCTAGCCCAATAAACACCAGCGCTAGCAGCTATTGTTTTTGATAATTTATGGCAAAAAAAGAGCACCTTTAAAATACTCCTTTCGGGAATGGGCTGGGTGATTTCACACCGCATCGACTTAGCATAATCACCAGCTCAAAGCCCTCTTGCGGCGTGGCGGCGATCAAAGTGGGCAGTACAGCGCTGCACAACGGTGCCTTCATCGCCCTCAAGGCGCGGCAAAATAAGTGCCATGGATACTTTGATCACTTTGCGCATCGACAAATGGCTATGGTGCGCCCGTTTTTTTAAAACGCGCAGTTTGGCAGCCACCGAAATCGGCAAAAACCGTGTTTTTATCAATGGCCAAGTCTGCAAAGCGTCGCGCGAAGTGCGCTGCGGCGATAGCGTCAGTTTTCGACAAGGTGCCATTGCGCGCACGGTGGTAGTGCGCGGCATCAGCAATGCACGCGGCTCGGCACCGGTGGCGCAGCAGTTGTACGAAGAAACGACAGAAAGTATCAGCGCCCGCGAGCAAGCCGCAGAGCAACGCCGCTTGGCACCCGAACCCGCACACGCCTTGACGGATGGCCGCCCCACCAAACGCGACCGCCGCGATATTGAGAGGGTCAACGCGCTAGGCAACCGCTGGAGCGCGTCGATAGAGCCATAGCGTAGCGCTGGTGGTGGGTGCTGCGGTCAGTTAACGGCACGTAGTTTTTCTAAGTCTTCGGGCGTCAACCAACGCCACTCACCGGGGGCGAGGTCAGCGGGCAACTCCAACGCACCAATGCGCGCACGGTGCAGGGATTCAACCCGATTGCCGACGGCAGCCAACATGCGCTTGACTTGGTGGTATTTGCCTTCCGTCAATGTCAAATCTATTTGGTATTCGCCTTGCAACACGCAAGCGGCGGCACGCACTGGCTTGGGATCATCGTCAAGCACCACGCCGGCCAACAGGCGCTCAATCTGATTGGCCGCCACCGGGTGTTTGGCAGTGACCTGGTAAACCTTGGGCACGTGCTTTTTGGGCGAACTCATCCGATGTATGAACTGGCCGTCGTCACTGAGCAATAACAAGCCGGTGGTATCTTGGTCTAACCGCCCAACTGCCTGAATACCCTGCACCGCACTTTTGGTCGGGCGCTGGCGCAAGGGTGTCGGAAGCAACGTGTAAATACTTGGATAAGTGGACGGTTTTTGCGAACATTCGGTTCCGACAGGCTTGTGTAGCATCACATAGGCTTTGGCTTGATACGGCCAATCAACACCTTGCACCCGCATACGCAAACCCTCTGGCTCAAAGTGGGCAGTTGATTCGGTGCATAAAACCGGTGATTGCGCTGCATCCGTCGCATAAATTTCTACTAATCCATGCTGAACCAAACCCGAACATACTCGGCGCGTGCCAAAGCCCTGAGAAAAAAGAATATCTTGCAATTGCATATTCAGATCCAGATAATTTTTTACCCGCTGCAAAAGTACAGCCCCCAAACGCACAAAAGCCCCCCTCATTGCTGAGGGGGGCTATTGTGGGCTATTAAGAGCCTGACGATGACCTACTTTCACACGGGAACCCGCACTATCATCGGCGCTAAGTCGTTTCACTGTCCTGTT
>JAGNUJ010000026.1 GCA_017987055.1 Giesbergeria sp. | reverse complement strand
CTCGGCAACGCACCGCAATTGCGCGAGTTGCTGGCAAAAGACGGCCAAGTGCTGGTGTGCGGCAGCCGGGCAATGGCGAAAAACATTGCGCAGGCGCTGGACGACGTGCTGTCGCCGCTGCACCTGAGCGTGGCCACATTGAAAGCGCAAGGACGCTACCGTGAAGATGTCTTCTGAATTGCAGCGCCATTGCCTGAATGGCGAAACCATGGGCAGCCGCTACAGCGCGGTGTTTTTTGCGCCGGCGGGCATTGACTTGGGCGCTATCGGCGCAGCACTGTTTGCCGCCGTGGATCGCGTCGATCAGCAAATGTCCACGTGGAAGCCGGACTCTGACCTGAACCGCCTCAACGCCGCGCCGCTGCAGCAGTGGCAGCAGGTGCCGGCGCAGTTGTTGTCGGTGCTCGATGCGGCGCTGCGCGTCGGCCGTGCCTCGGGCGGTGCGTTTGATATTGGCGTGGGTGCATTGGTCAACGCTTGGGGCTTTGGGGCGACGAACCCACAGCCGGATGCGCAGCAGATTCGCGCCCTCGGCCAGCGCCAGCACCTTGCGGCCAGCGAGCTGCTAGACATCGACTTGGCTAATCAACGTGTGCGCAAGCAAGCCGCGCTGGCGCTGGATTTGTCGGGCATTGCCAAGGGCTACGGCGTGGATGCTTTGGCGCACTGCCTTGATGGTTTTGGCATCACGCGCTATTTGGTCGGCATTGATGGCGAAATGCGCGCCAAAGGCAGCAAGCCGGGCGGCCAAGCGTGGGCGGTGGCGATTGAAAAGCCGGTGCGCCACCGGCGCGAAGTGATGGGCGTGATGGAGCTGACCGATGCGGCGATTGCTACCTCAGGCGACTACCGCCATTGGTTTGAAGTGGCGGGTCAGCACTACGCCCACACCATGCACCCGCTGCGCGGGCGGCCGCTGGACGAGCACAGCAACCGCCTCGCCTCGGTGACGGTGGTGATGCCGTCTTGCATGCTGGCCGACGCTTGGGCGACGGCCCTGCTGGTCATGGGCGCGCCAGCCGCGACGCAACTGGCGCAGCAGCAGGGCATGACGGCGCTGCTGGTGTTGCGCAATTTGAGCGATGCGGGCGAGGCGTTCGAGCAAATCTCCATCGTCGATGGCGTGTTGCAGCCGTAGCAAGCCGTAGTCGTCCGTTATTTTTATGCTGTTTTCGGCCTCTAGCCCTTTAAACACGTGCGCTAGCAGCTATCAATTTTTCAAGCGCCAATCGCAAACACTGCCGGCGTGTTTTTGTCCGGCCCACCGGGCTTGTCGCGCCACTGCTGCACGCTTTGGCTGCGTGTGGTGCTGGTCGCCAGCGTCAGGCCGCTGCTGACGGACAGGCGCGTGTGGGGGTGCAGCGTGTGCAGCAGCGCTTGCAGCAGCGCGGCGTTGCGGTACGGCGTTTCAATAAACAACTGCGTCTGATGGGTTTTCAGCGCCAACGCTTCCAGCGCCCGAATGCGCTGGGCGCGCTCGTCGCTGTCCTGCGGCAAATAGCCGACGAAGGCGAAGTTTTGGCCGTTTAAACCACTGGCGGCCAAAGCCAGCAGCAGCGACACCGGTCCGACCAGCGGCACCACCGTAATCCCCAGCGCGTGCGCGGCGCGCACCACCGAGCCGCCGGGGTCAGCCACGGCAGGCATACCGGCCTCGCTGACCAAGCCGATGTCGTGGCCTGCCAGTGCGGCCGCCAACAGCGGGCGCGCATCAAACGCGGCTGAGCCTTTGCCGCCGTGGTCGCCTTTTTTGTGTACTTCGCGCGGCAGCTCGGTGATGGTTTGTTCTTGCAGCGGCGCGGCCAGCGGGTGCAGCGCATCGACACGCTTTAAATAGGCGCGGGCGCTCTTGGCGTTTTCGCACACCCAGTGCGTCAGGCGCGCGGCGGTGAGGAGGGTCGCTTCGGGCAGGCTGCCTTGCAACGGCATTTGCGCATCGCAGCCAAAGTCCAGCGGCGCGGGGACGAGGTACAGCGTGCCGCGTGTTTTGCTCGGGGTAGCGCTCATGGCAGCACCAAGCCCGCAGCGCGCAGCATCCGGCAGGTGCGAATCAAAGGCAGGCCGATCAGCGCCGTGGGGTCATCGCTGTCGATAGCGTCGAGCAGGCTGATGCCCAGCCCTTCGCTCTTGGCACTGCCGGCGCAGTCGTAGGGCTGCTCGGCGCGCAGGTAGCGTTCGATTTCTGCGTCCGACAGCTCCCGAAAGCGCACGACGACGGGTGCTAAATCCACTTGCTCAAAGCCGGTTTCGGGGCAAACCACGGCGACTGCGGTTTGAAAGATGACGCTGTGGCCGCTCATTTGGCGCAGTTGTGCCGTAGCGCGCTCGTGCGTGCCGGGCTTGCCCAGCGGCTGGCCGGCCAAGTCGGCCACTTGGTCAGAGCCGATGACGACGGCGCCGGGGTTGTGTGCCGCGACCGCGTGGGCTTTGGCCAGCGCTAAGCGCAGCGCCAAGTCGCGCGGGGCTTCGCCCGGCAGCGCAGTTTCGTCCACATCCGGGGCAGCAACCGTGAAATCAAGCCGCAAGCGTTGCAGCAATGCGCGCCGATACGGCGAGGTCGAACCCAAAATAAGGGCGCGTGGTGAGAGGGCGGATTCATGCATGGCGTGATTCTCTTACACTGCGCGCATGACCAAGGAATACTCTCCCGACCGGCTCGACATCAAAGCTTTTGCGCAAGCCGGTGCCCGATTGCAGGGCAACGATACGCTCTTAAAATATGAGCGCCTAGCGCACGAAGCGCAAGGCTTACATCCCGATTTGCATGTGATTTGGCAAGCCCGTGGCGAATTGCGCGCTGGCGCAGCCGACACCGATGCGGATACCAAAGGCCAAGCCGCCCAGCCGTGGCTGCACCTCACCGTGCAAGCCGCGCTGCCGATGCTGTGCCAGCGCTGCCTGACGCCGGTCGAAGTGCCGCTGGAAGTGGATCGCTGGTTTCGCTTTGTCGCCGACGAGGCCACCGCCGAGCTGCTGGATGACGATGCCGAAGAAGACCTGCTGGTGATCAGCCGCGAATTCAATCTGCGCGAGCTGATTGAGGACGAATTGCTGATGGGTCTGCCATTGGTTGCCAGCCATGAAGAGTGCCCCGTCGCCGTGGTGATGGCGTCCAGCAGCGAAGACTTTGACGCGGCGGAAGAAGAAAAACCCAATCCGTTTGCCTCGCTGTCAAACTTTAAGGCCGACAAGCCCAGTCACTAAATTGGCTTGGGATATAATCGAAAGCTTCGCGCGAATCTCCTTGTGTCTTTCGAATGGGCTGATCGCGTTTTTACCAACCCTTTTTCAGACCAGGAGCCGATCATGGCTGTTCAGCAAAACAAAAAGTCCCCTTCACGCCGCGGTATGCACCGCTCGCACAACGCGATCACCGTGCCCGGTATCGCCGTCGAGTCGACCACCGGCGAAATTCACCTGCGCCACCACATCAGCCCTAACGGTTTCTACCGTGGCCGCCAAGTGCTGAAGAACAAGGCTGAAGCCTGACACCTGTCAGAAGCTTCGACCGCCGAGGCCCGTAGCTACCTTATCCGTAGCGCGGGCTTTTTTTATGCCTTGCGCCGTTCTCAAGTTCTAACTTTGGCCGCATAGGCGGCCCAGCACCTTTTTCATGATTACTCTGGCTGTTGATTGCATGGGTGGCGACCACGGCCCCCGTGTCACGTTGGCGGCGTGCCGCCAGTTTTTGGACGACCATGCCGACGCACATTTGCTGCTGGTTGGCTTGCCCGAGGCGCTGCAAGGCTTTGTCCATCAGCGCGTTACCTTGGTGCCAGCCAGCCAAGTGGTGACGATGGATGACCCGGTAGAAATTGCTTTACGGCGCAAGAAGGACTCGTCGATGCGCGTCGCCATCGAGCAGGTCAAAAGCGGTAAAGCCGCCGCTGCCGTATCGGCAGGCAACACCGGCGCGCTGATGGCGATTGCCCGCTATGTGCTCAAAACGCTGGACGGTATCGACCGCCCCGCCATTGCCGGTCAGTTGCCCAATGCCAAAGGTGGCTCCACCACGGTGCTGGACTTGGGTGCCAACGTCAACAGCACGGCGCAGCATTTGCTTGAATTTGCCGTGCTCGGTTCGGCGCTCGATTCGGTGCTCAAGGGCAAAGAAAATCCGACGGTTGGCTTGCTCAATATTGGCGAAGAAGCCATCAAAGGCAATGACGTGATTAAGAAAGCCGGCGAGTTGCTGCGCCAAGCCGGTCAGTCCGGCTTAGTCAACTTTGTCGGTAACGTCGAAGGCAATGACATCTTCAAAGGCACGGCCGATATCGTGATCTGCGATGGCTTTGTCGGCAACGTCGCCCTGAAAGCCAGCGAAGGCTTGGCCGGCATGGTCGGCGGTTTTTTGAAGCAAGAGTTTTCGCGCAACGCTTTTACCAAAATCGCGGCCATCGTCGCTTATCCGGTGCTATCTGCGTTTAAAAAGCGCGTAGATCACCGGCGCTACAACGGCGCAGCCTTGTTGGGACTGCGCGGACTGGTATTTAAGAGCCACGGTTCAGCCGATGAAGTGGCCTTTGGGCAAGCGATGGGCCGCGCGTATGATGCAGCCCGCAACAACCTGCTGGACCGCGTCCGCAATCGCATCGACTGTGCAGCACCTTTTTTGCTGTCGCCCGAAGCCTCTGTCAACAGCGGCGCGACGCCAGCGTCAATCTGATGAAACGCTATTCACGTATTACTGGTACTGGCAGCCATTTGCCAGCGCGCCGGGTGACCAACGCCGATTTGGTGGCCGATTTGGCCGCGCGCGGTGTTGAGTCCTCGGACGAATGGATTGTCGAGCGCACCGGCATTGCGGCGCGCCACTTTGCCGCTGACGACGTCGCTTGCAGCGATATGGCGCTGGACGCTGCCCGCAAAGCCTTGCAAGCGGCTGGGCGCGTGCCGCAAGACATCGACCTGATCATCGTCGCCACCTCGACGCCGGACATGGTGTTTCCTTCGACGGCGGCGATCTTGCAAAACAAGCTGGGCGCCAATGGCTGCGCCGCGTTTGATGTGCAGGCGGTGTGCAGCGGCTTTATTTATGCGCTGACAGTGGCCGACGCGATGATTCGCGCCGGTGCCGCGACGCGGGCACTGGTGGTCGGCTCAGAAATTTTCAGCCGCTTGCTGGACTTCACCGACCGGGGCACCTGCGTGCTGTTTGGTGATGGCGCCGGCGCGGTGGTGCTGGAGGCGTCCGAGACGCCCGGCATTTTGGCCAGCGACCTGCACGCCGATGGCAAGTACGTCGATATTTTGTGCGTGCCCGGCCAAGTCTCCGGCGGAAAAATCACCGGCAAGCCGTTGCTGACGATGGACGGCCAAGCGGTGTTTAAGCTGGCCGTCGGCCTGCTGGAAAGCGCCGCCCGCGCCACGCTCGATAAGGCTGGCTTGAGCGAGGCCGACATTGATTGGCTGGTGCCACACCAAGCCAATATCCGCATCATGCAAAGCACGGCGCGCAAGCTGAAACTGTCGATGGACAAAGTGGTGGTGACGGTGCAACAGCACGGCAACACCTCGGCGGCGTCGATTCCGCTGGCACTAGACCATGCGGTGCGCTCGGGCCAAGTCAAGCCCGGTGAAACATTGCTGCTCGAAGGTGTCGGCGGTGGTTTCACTTGGGGTGCAGTGCTCCTTAAACTGTAGCTGCTAGCGCACGTGTTTAAAGGGCTAGAGCCCTATTTCATTCATATTTCTAATAGTTCGCATGAAATCTTTTGCTTTTGTCTTTCCCGGTCAAGGCTCCCAAGCCGTGGGCATGTTGAATGGCTGGGGCGAGCACCCCGCCGTGGTGCAGACGCTGCAAGAAGCCTCTGACGCGCTGGGCGAAGACGTGGCGCGCCTGATTCAAGACGGCCCCAAAGAACAACTGGCGCTGACCACCAACACCCAGCCGGTGATGCTGGTGGCTGGCGTAGCTGCGTGGCGCGTCTGGCGTGCTGAAGGCGGCGCGCTGCCGGCGGCAGTGGCCGGGCACTCGCTGGGCGAGTATTCGGCGCTGGTGGCCTCGGGCGTGTTGACGCTGGCACAAGCTGCGCCACTGGTGCGCCTGCGCGCTGCCGCCATGCAAGAAGCCGTGCCCGTCGGCACGGGCGCAATGGCAGCGATTTTGGGCTTGGATGCTGCAAAAGTGATAGCTGGTTGCGCAGAGGTGACGGCGGCTATGGCCGCAAATGGTGCAAATAATATGGAAATCGTTGAGGCGGTGAATTTCAACGACCCAGCGCAAACCGTGATTGCTGGCAGCAAAGCCGCCGTCGAAAAAGCCTGCGAAGTGCTCAAAGCTGCCGGCGCCAAACGCGCACTGCCGCTGCCGGTGTCAGCGCCATTCCACTCCAGCCTGATGAAGCCCGCCGCTGAAAAATTGCGCGCCGCGCTGGCTCAGACCGTGCTGGCCGCGCCGCACATTCCGGTGCTCAACAACGTCGATGTCGCCGTGCAGCAAGACGCCGACGCCATCCGCGACGCGCTGTACCGCCAAGCCTTTGGCCCGGTGCGCTGGGTCGAATGCGTGCAAGCGCTGAAGGCGCGCGGCATCACCCACGTCATCGAATGCGGCCCCGGTAAAGTGCTGGCCGGCTTGGTGCGCCGTATTGACGCTGAACTGACCGGCGCGGCGTTGTACGACCCGGCTACCCTCAACGAAGTCAAGGAGCTGTTGGCATGAGCGAATCCACTGTAAAAGCGCCCGTAGCGCTGGTGACCGGCGCCTCGCGCGGTATTGGCGCGGCGATTGCGCTGGAACTGGCCGCACGCGGCTACCAAGTGATTGGCACTGCCACCACCGAAGACGGTGCAGCGCGCATCAGCCAAGCGCTGGCGGCGCACGCCGGCTGCCAAGGTGCGAGCTTGGATGTCAACGACGGCGCAGCGGTCAGCGCGCTGATTGAGCGCATCGTCAAGGAGCAAGGCGGCCTGCAAGTGCTGGTGAACAACGCTGGCATCACCCGCGACACCTTGGCCATGCGCATGAAGGACGACGACTGGGACGCCGTCATCGACACCAACCTGAAGGCGGTGTTTCGCGTCAGCCGCGCCGCCATCAAACCGATGATGAAGCAGCGCTTTGGCCGCATCATCAACATCACTAGCGTGGTCGGCGCTTCGGGCAATCCCGGTCAAGTCAATTACGCAGCGGCCAAGGCTGGCGTGGCCGGCATGGCGCGCGCGTTGGCGCGCGAGCTGGGCAGCCGGGGCATTACTGTCAACTGCGTGGCGCCCGGTTTTATTGACACGGATATGACAGCCAATTTGCCCGAGGCGCAGCAGCAAGCGCTGCAAAGCCAGATTCCGTTGGGGCATTTGGGCAAGCCAGCCGACATTGCGCACGCCGTGGCCTACCTCGCTTCGGTTGAGGCGGGCTACGTGACGGGGCAGGAGTTGCACGTCAATGGCGGCATGTACATGTAATTAGCGGCAGTAGCCACAAGTAACCACAGATCGCGCCGGTTTATCCGAACGGCCAGCGGCTTTAAAGTCCATCTTTGAAGCGGCTAGAATCGCGGATTCATTCAACAACCCCCAGAGAAAAATCATGAGCGATATCGAAGCACGTGTTAAAAAAATCATTGCCGAGCAACTTGGTGTGGAAGAGTCCCAAGTGACCAATGAAAAGGCTTTCGTCGCCGACCTCGGCGCTGACTCGCTGGATACCGTGGAGTTGGTGATGGCGCTGGAAGACGAGTTCGGCATTGAAATCCCGGACGAAGACGCTGAAAAAATCACCACGGTGCAAAACGCCATCGACTACGCCACCACCCACCCTAAGGCTTGAGCGGCGCACTGCGTCTTCTCTTTTCGGGTTCAGTACAAGGTTTTATTGCATGAGTCGTCGTCGTGTTGTCGTGACTGGTTTGGGCTGTATCACTCCCGTGGGCAACACGGTAGAAGAGGCCTGGGCCAACATCCTCGCCGGTCAATCTGGCATTGATCTCATCACGAAGTTCGACACGTCGGATTTCTCCTGCAAGATTGCCGGTGAGGTCAAAGGGTTTGATTTGGGGTCCTACATGAGCGCTAAAGAGGCGCGCACGATGGACTCGTTCATCCATTTTGGCGTCGCTGCTGCTGCGCAAGCGGTGGCCGACGCGGGCCTGCCCACGGGCGAGGCGCTGGACGAAGAATTCGCCACGCGCATTGGCTGCGTCATCGGCTCGGGCATTGGCGGTCTGCCGCTGATTGAAAACACCCACGCTGAGTACGTCAGCCGGGGCGCTCGGCGCATCACGCCGTTTTTTGTTCCTGCGTCCATCATCAACATGGTGGCCGGACAGGTGTCGATGCGCTTTGGCTTCAAAGGCCCTAATTTATCGGTGGTCACGGCCTGCACTACGGGTCTGCACTGCATTGGCGAGGCCGGTCGCTTGATCGAATACGGTGACGCTGATGTGGTGGTGGCCGGTGGCACCGAAGCGACGGTGTCGCCACTGGGCGTGGGCGGCTTTGCTGCCATGCGCGCCCTGTCCACGCGCAACGATGACCCCAAAAATGCCTCACGTCCGTGGGACAAAGACCGTGACGGCTTTGTGCTGGGCGAAGGCGCGGGCGTGATGGTGCTGGAAGAGTACGAACACGCCAAAGCCCGCGGCGCCAAAATTTACGCCGAATTGATCGGTTTTGGCATGAGTGCCGATGCTGGTCACATGACCGCGCCGAGCATGGACGGCCCACGCCGCGCCATGATCAACGCGCTGCGCAATGCCGGCATCAATGCCGATCAGGTCGAGTACCTCAATGCCCACGGCACCTCCACCCCGCTGGGCGACCTGAACGAAACCAATGCCATCAAGGCTGCGCTGGGCGATCACGCTTACAAAACCGTGATCAGCTCGACCAAGTCGATGACTGGGCATTTGCTGGGCGGCGCTGGCGGTATTGAGAGTATCTTTACCGTGCTGGCGCTCTACAACCAAAAAGTGCCGCCGACCATCAACCTGGAAAACCAAGACCCCGAGTGCGATTTGGACTTCTGTGCCAACACCGCGCGTGACCAAAAGATGGACATCGCCATGAAAAACAATTTTGGTTTTGGTGGCACCAACGGCACGTTGATTTTTAAGCGGGTTTGAGCGCTGCTACTGCACCGCCGGTACGTTACCCGGTGGTGCGCAGCTGCTGGTTGGCGGTGGCTTTGGCGATTTATGCAGTGGCAGGTGCTGTGGCGCTGGCTGCTTGGGCAGTTTTTGGTGCTGGTGACCAGCTCGTCGCAGTCACTTTGTCTGCCGTGCTGTGGTTGGTGTGCAGTTTGTTAGTGCTTTGGTTTTGGCGCACGGCACCGTCTGGCACGCTGGTCTGGAGCGGCAGCGATTGGACGCTGGAATCGCCCCAAGGACAGGCGCTCTCTACGCCTTCTCCCCGTTTACAAGTCCACCTCGATTTACAACACCGCCTGTGGCTGCGTTTGCAGCCTGAGTCCTCTCAAGCTGGCTCCGCGCTGTGGCTTTGGCTAGAACGCCGCAGTCAGCCAGCCCTCTGGGACGATGTGCGCCGTGCGGTATATTCACCGGCTCGCTCTGGCAGCGCCAACGCCAGCAACATCACGCCGCACAGCGACTCGCCGGCGTGACCACTTTTGACGCATGACCGCACCTCCTCCTTCAGACGATTTTCCCGCCTCTCTGTCCACGCCACCCACGCCGCCGATAGATACCGATTTCCAATTGGTTGAGCGCACCGTAGCCGGAGACCAACGGGCGTATGAACTGCTGGTCATTAAGTACCAGCGGCGCATTGAGCGACTGATTGGCCGCATGGTGCGCGATACCGATTTAGTGCAAGACATTGCTCAGGAAACCTTTATCCGTGCCTACCGCGCCTTGCATCAGTTTCGCGGTGAGGCGCAGTTCTACACCTGGCTGTACCGCATTGCCGTCAACACTGCCAAAAAAGCGCTGCTCGATATGAAGCGCAATCCGGTGATGTATGAAGGAGCCATGCGGGGCAATGACGACAGCGATGAAACTTCCCGCTTTGAGCGCGAACTAATCAGCGACGAAACTCCTGAAACCGTGTTGGCAGCGCAAGAAATTGCCCAAGCCGTCAACGCGGCAATGGCAGCTTTGCCCGAAGATTTGCGCCAAGCAGTGACGCTGCGCGAAATCGAGGGGCTGAGTTACGAGGAAATTGCCACGGCGATGGAGTGCCCAATTGGCACGGTGCGCTCGCGTATCTTTCGGGCGCGCGAGGCGATTTCGGCGCGGGTGCGCCCGCTGCTAGAAAATCAGGCGGGCAAGCGTTGGTAATTTGGTGGGTTTGACAGATAGACAGGTCAACAGGTGACAGCATGGATACAAAACTGACTCAGCACGAACAGTTATCGGCTTTGGCCGATGGGCAATTAGACGATGCAGCGTTTGAGCAGGCGATGCAGTTTGCCCATGAAGAGGAAGGGCGTACTTCGTGGCAGCTCTACCATTTGGTGGGTGATGTGCTGCGTTCGCCTGAGCTGGCGCACCATGCAGCAGATAGCAGTGCGTTTTTGCAGCGTTTGCAGCAGCGCTTGGCCGATGAGCCGGCGCTTAGCCGACCGGTGCAAGCGAGTCTGCAAGCCGCCGTACCGTTGCAGCTGCCGGTGGTACCAGAGGCAGCCAATGCCTCGGTTTTTCAATGGAAGATGGTTGCTGGCTTGGCTTCGATGGCGGCGCTGGCAGTGGTGGGCTGGAGTTCTTGGAGCAGCTTGCAAAGCGTGCCCAGTGGTACCGCTATGGCGGTGTTGTCCAGTGCGCCTGTGGCCGCCTCTGCCACTGTACCCGTAGCCGCCCCTCCCGCGCTGACCTTGGCGCAGGCCAACACAGCACCTGCCTCACAACCGCAACTGCCTGCCGAGCAAATCATGCTGCGTGACCCGCGCTTGGATGAGTTGCTGGCTGCGCACCAGCAATTTGGCAACACAACAGCGCTACAAATGCCAGCGCGCTTTTTGCGCAACGCGACTTTTGAAGCGCCCGCCCGTTGAGTCTTAGGCCAATGGAACTTGGCGTGCTGCGCTGGATTCACAGTCCTTCCTTCTCTTTTTAAAAGTTTTATGAAAAAAATGGATTGGAAAACTCTACATTCTTGCCTTTTGGCGGGCGTACTGGTTACGACTTCCAGCGTGGCGCTGGTGGTGCCCATTGTGGTGCAGGCGCAGCCGGCATCGGTGCGTGGCTTGCCTGATTTCACCGATTTGGTTGAGCAAGTGGGGCCTGCGGTGGTCAATATCCGCACGGTAGAGAAAATATCCAGCCCCAGCCTAGGTGGTGTCGATAGTGCGATGGACGAAGAAATGCGCGAGTTTTTCAAGCGCTTTGGTATTCCGATTCCCAATGCGCCGCGCCAGCCGCAGCGTCCACCACAGCGCCAGCAGCCCGAAGAGCAGCCGCGCGGCGTGGGATCGGGTTTTATCTTGAGCGCTGATGGCTTTGTCATGACCAATGCCCACGTGGTTGAGGGCGCTGATGAAGTACTGGTGACGCTGACCGATTCACGCGAATTTAAGGCCAAAATTGTTGGGTTGGACAAGCGCACGGATGTGGCCGTGGTCAAAATTCAGGCCAGTGGTTTGCCTGCCGTCAAAATTGGCGATGTCCAGCGACTTAAGGTCGGCGAATGGGTGATGGCGATTGGCTCACCGTTTGGGCTGGAAAACACCGTCACCGCCGGTATCGTCAGCGCCAAGCAGCGCGATACCGGTGAGTACCTGCCCTTCATCCAAACCGATGTGGCCATCAACCCCGGTAACTCCGGCGGCCCCTTGATCAACATGCGTGGTGAAGTGGTGGGCATCAACAGCCAAATCTACTCGCGCTCGGGTGGTTTTATGGGCATTTCGTTTGCCATTCCCATCGATGAAGCCATGCAGGTGAGTGAGCAGTTGCGCTCCGCTGGCCGCGTCACGCGTGGGCGCATTGGTGTGCAGATTGGCCCAGTTGCCAAAGACATTGCAGAGTCGCTTGGCTTGGGAAAAACCCAAGGTGCATTGGTATCGGGGGTTGAGGCTGGCTCGCCCGCTGACAAAGCTGGCATTGAAGCGGGTGACGTAATTACCAAGTTTGATGGTAAGACTATCGACAAAGTGTCTGACCTGCCGCGCATGGTCGGCAGTACCAAGCCCGGCAGCAAGAGCACCATTACAGTGTTTCGCCGTGGCAGCGCGCGCGATTTGTCAATCACGATTGCCGAGATTGAGCCAGAAGAGCCAGTGCGCAAAGCCGTTGGAAAGCAAGCTCCGTCCAAGGCGTCAGTAGCGGCGCAGCAGTTGGGACTGTCGGTGGCCGAGTTGACCGAGGCGCAAAAGAAAGAACTGAAACTCAAAGGCGGTGTACGCATTGAGACCGCTAGCGATGCTGCTGCGCGCGCTGGTTTGCGCGAAGGCGATGTGATTTTGGCGATTGCCAACACCGAGGTAGCTAACTTGAAGGAATTTGATGCCGCTATCACCAAGGCCGACAAGAACAAGCCGCTCAACGTCCTGTTTCGTCGCGGCGAGTGGGCACAGTACGCCTTGATTCGACCCGCGCGCTGATAGGCTGTACGATAGAAACTTGTTTTTGCCTACAATCAAAAGCTAATCAGGGCGCGTCAGCATACGATGCGCCCTTTTTTCTTGCGCCCACTGCGACCCATTCACACTTGACGTCTTCCCTTGATGAACCACATCAGAAACTTTTCCATCATTGCGCACATTGACCATGGTAAATCTACCTTGGCCGATCGACTCATCCAGCGTTGTGGCGGCCTTGCTGAACGCCAGATGCAAGCCCAGGTTCTGGACTCGATGGAGATCGAAAAAGAGCGCGGCATCACCATCAAGGCGCAAACCGCCGCGCTGCAATACAAAGCGCAAGACGGGCAAATCTACAACCTCAACCTGATCGATACCCCCGGTCACGTGGACTTCTCTTATGAAGTCAGCCGCTCGCTGTCGGCCTGCGAAGGCGCGCTGCTGGTGGTCGATGCCTCGCAGGGCGTCGAAGCCCAAACCGTGGCCAATTGCTACACCGCGCTTGAATTGGGTGTCGAGGTGCTGCCGGTCCTGAACAAAATGGACTTGCCCAACGCTGACCCCGACAACGCCCGCGCCGAAATCGAAGACGTGATTGGCATTGATGCCACCGACGCGATTCCGTGCTCGGCTAAAAGCGGTATGGGCATTGATGAGATTTTGGAAGCCATCGTCGCCAAAATTCCGCCGCCCAAGGGCGACCCGGTGGCGCCGCTGCGCGCGATGATCATCGACAGCTGGTTTGATCCCTATGTTGGCGTGGTGATGCTGGTGCGCGTGGTCGATGGCCGTTTGCTCAAGGGTGAGCGCTTCAAGATGATGGCCTCGGGTGCGGTCTATAACGCCGACAACATTGGCGTCTTCACCCCCGCCAACGAGCCACGCACCTCGTTGAACGCCGGCGAAGTCGGCTACATCATTGCCGGCATCAAAGAGCTGCAAGCCGCCAAAGTCGGCGACACCGTCACGCTAGAGAAAAAGCTGCCCAACAACGCCGGCCCCGCCACTGAGGCGCTGCCCGGCTTTAAAGAAATTCAGCCCCAGGTGTTTGCGGGTCTGTACCCGACCGAAGCCAGCGAATACGACCAGCTGCGCGACGCGCTGGAAAAGCTCAAGCTCAACGACGCCTCGCTGCAGTACGAGCCGGAAGTCTCGCAAGCGCTGGGCTTTGGCTTTCGCTGCGGCTTTTTGGGCTTGCTGCACATGGAAATTGTGCAAGAGCGCCTAGAGCGCGAATTTGACCAAGACCTGATCACGACCGCGCCCAGTGTGGTGTACCAAGTGGTGCGCGCCGATGGAGAAGTGGCGATGATTGAGAACCCCTCCAAGATGCCTGACCAAGGGCGTTTGGACGAGATTCGCGAGCCCATCGTCACCGTACACCTGTACATGCCGCAAGACTATGTCGGCCCGGTGATGACGCTGGCCAACCAAAAGCGCGGTGTGCAGATGAATATGGCCTACCACGGCCGCCAAGTCATGCTGACCTATGAGATGCCACTGGGCGAGATCGTGCTGGACTTTTTTGACAAGCTCAAATCGGTCTCGCGCGGTTATGCCTCGATGGACTACGAGTTCAAGGAGTACCGCGCATCCGACGTGGTCAAGGTTGATATTTTGCTGAACGGCGAAAAAGTCGATGCGCTGTCCATCATCGTGCACCGCAGCCAGTCGCAATACCGTGGCCGCGCCGTGGTGGCCAAGATGCGCGAAATCATCAGCCGTCAGATGTTTGACGTGGCGATTCAGGCGGCGATTGGCGGCAACGTGATTGCCCGCGAGAGTATTAAAGCGCTGCGCAAAAACGTGCTGGCCAAGTGCTATGGCGGTGACGTGAGCCGCAAACGCAAACTGCTGGAAAAACAAAAAGCCGGTAAAAAACGCATGAAGCAAATCGGCTCGGTCGAGGTGCCGCAAGAGGCCTTTTTGGCGATTTTGCAGGTGGAAGACTGATGCAGATAGTGCAGGCTTTTACCGCGCTGCTGCTGGCCGCGTTTGCCGGCTACATCGGCGCTTGGTACTTTGGCATGGTGGAAGGCAACTTTGCGCTGCTGCTGTTTTTGGCCACCTTTGTCACCGGTTGCTATTGGCTGGCCGAGCGCTTGTACTTTTTGCCCCAGCGCCGCCGTGTGGCGCAAGCCATGCACGACGCTGCTGCCCAGCGCCGCGCCGAACTCGACCGCATGGGCATCGCCAAAGTCGACTTGGACGTGCAAGCGGCCCAAAGCCACGCGCTGATGCAGCCGTGGTGGCTGGACTGGACGGCCGGGTTGTTCCCAGTGATTGCCGTGGTGTTTGTGCTGCGCTCGTTTTTGTTTGAGCCGTTCAAAATCCCGTCTGGCTCAATGATTCCGACGCTGTGGATTGGCGACCTGATTTTGGTGAATAAATTTACCTATGGCGTGCGCCTGCCGGTATTGCAAACCAAAGTCACCGATGGCACGGCACCGGCGCGCGGTGATGTGATGGTGTTTCGCTACCCGCCCCAGCCGAACTTGGATTACATCAAGCGCGTCGTCGGCCTGCCCGGTGACGAAGTGGCGTATTTGAACAAGCGCTTGAGCATCAATGGCGTGCCGGTACCGACTGAAGCGGTGCCTGACTTTTTTGATGAAAGCACGCTGCGCTACGCCAAGCAGTTTGAAGAAAAAATCGGTGACAAGCCGCACCGCCTGTTGGTCAACGCCGAAGTGCCGGCCTTTATCCAAGGTGCTAGCGACTTTCCCTACCGCGAAAACTGCCGCTACAGCGTCGAAGGTGTGGTCTGCAAAGTGCCCGCAGGACACTATTTTCTGATGGGTGACAACCGTGATAATTCGCTCGATTCGCGCTATTGGGGCTTTGTCCCTGAAGCCAACATCGTTGGCAAAGCTTTTTTTGTCTGGATGAATTTTGGCAATCTCAAGCGCATTGGCTCCTTTCATTGAGTTCATTGAGCTGCTGTTTTCTTGACAACCATTGATAAAAAAAGATGGAGAAGTTACCTATGCACCGCACCGTTGTTCGCTCGCGCCAGCGCGGCATGTCGTTTATTGGCCTGATTTTTATTGGCTTAATGGCCGTCTCGGTGTTCGCCATCGGCGGGCAATCACTGCCGATTTTTTTGGAATACCAAGCCATCCAAAAAGCGGTCAACAAGGCCGCGATGGAAGGTACGACCGTTTCCGAAGTACGCGCTTCCTTTGACCGCGCTAGCAGCATCGACGATATCTCGTCGGTCAAAGGCGGGGACTTGGAAGTGACCAAAAATGGTGACAAGGTCGTGGTGTCCTTCAAGTATTCACGCGAAGTGCCACTGGCGGGGCCGGCCTTTTTGGTCTATCGCTTGCAAGGGCAGAGCAAATAAGTGCATCCTGACCTGTTAGCACTGCAGACGCGTCTGCAGCACCAATTCTCCAATCCTGCGCTGTTGCAGCGTGCCGTCACCCACCGCAGCTTTAGCGCCGACCACAACGAGCGCCTCGAATTTTTAGGTGATTCGGTGCTGAGTTTGGCTGTCGCTAGCTTGCTATACCAGCGCCTGAGCGCCCAGCCCGAGGGCGACCTATCGCGCGTGCGTGCCAACATGGTCAAGCAAGAGACGCTGCACCAACTGGCGCTGGGCCTGCAAGTGGCGCCGGTGCTGCGCTTGGGCGAGGGCGAAGCGCGCTCGGGTGGCCACAAGCGCCCATCTATCTTGGCCGACGCGGTCGAGGCGCTGATTGGCGCGGTCTACCTTGACGCCGGTTACATCACCGCCGAAGCGCTGGTACACCGCTTGTTCGCTGCGGTTGAAATCAACCCGCAAATGCAAGCAGCTGCCAAAGACGCCAAAACTGCGCTGCAAGAGTGGCTGCAGGGGCGAAAAATGAAATTGCCTACCTACCGCGTCGTCGCCACCGAAGGCGCAGCGCACCGACAGAGCTTCGATGTCGAATGCCTGATTCCTGAATTAGCGCTGGCTGAGCGCGGCACCGGTGGCTCGCGCCGCGCGGGCGAACAAGCCGCCGCCGCAGCCATGCTGACCACCTTGAAAGCAAAAAAATTATGAACGACGCTACTAAAAAAGTAGCTGCTAGCGCAGACCCCATAAGCGCTCAGACCCCAAAAGACCTTGAATTGATGCTGGCCGCCTCTGCGGCCAAAGCGGCGGCTGAACTGACTGAACCCGCTCAAGCCGCTGAAGCTGACGCTGGCCCGCAGCGCTGCGGCGTGATCGCCATCGTTGGCAAACCCAACGTCGGCAAATCGACGCTGCTGAACGCGCTGGTCGGGCAAAAAATCAGCATCACCTCGCGCAAAGCGCAGACCACGCGCCACCGCATCACCGGCATCCGCACCATCGAGCAGACGCAGTTTGTGTTTGTCGATACGCCCGGTTTTCAGACGCGCCATGCCACGGCGCTGAACAAGTCGCTGAACAAAACGGTGATGGGCGTGATTAGCGACGTGGATTTGATTCTGTTCGTCGTCGAGGCTGGCAGCTTTACGCTGGC
>JAGNUJ010000102.1 GCA_017987055.1 Giesbergeria sp. | reverse complement strand
GCGGTGCCAAGGTCAATGGCCAAATCGGTGGAGAAGTACCGACGGAAAACTCCGAACATTCAAAAATCCTCTCGGGCACGGCATGCGCTTCGGCCTGCCATCGCCGGGTTTATTAGGCCAAATGGGCTCTTTTTCGCACAATGACGGGCAGCGTCGAGGGTATTGCGGCAAAGGCGGGATAATACCGCATCCCCTGTGAAAAACTGTTCGCGCTTTGCGCCAGATCACAGATTTACATCCCGTTTCAGACGCATTTTTCCCACTATGGCATTGACTTCTCAAGACATTGATCGCCTTGCCCATTTGGCTCGGCTCGAACTCAGCGCCGACGAGGGCGCGCAAATGTTGCAGCACCTCAACGGCTTTTTTGCCACCGTCGAACACATGCGCAGTGTCGATACCCAAGGCATTGAACCGCTTCCCCACCCCGTCGCCACGATCCAAAATATCGCGCTGCGCCTGCGCGAAGACATCGCCAGCGAACCCAACCAACGCGAAGCCAACCAGCGCAGCGCCCCAGCGGTGGAGCGCGGTCTGTACCTCGTCCCCAAAGTCATCGAGTGATGTCATCGAGCCACCCAGCCAAATAAGAAAGCAGCCTCCATGACGCTCTCCACCACTCCCCTGCACGATGTCAGCCTGACCACTTTGGCCACAGCCCTGCGCCAGCGCCAAATCAGCGCTACCGAAACTGCGCAATATTTTCTCGCCCGCGCGCGCAGCCACGCTGAGCTGGGTGCCTACGTCGCACTGAACGAAGCTGCCACACTGGCACAAGCCGCCGACGCCGACGCTCGGCTTGCCGCTGGCACTGCGGGCGCGCTCGAAGGCGTGCCGCTGGCGCACAAAGACGTGTTTGTCACGCGCGACTTTGTCACCACCGCTGGCTCGAAAATGCTGGCCGGCTACCAGTCGCCGTTTGACGCCACCGTCGTCAGCCGGCTGGCCGACGCCGGCGCGGTGTCGCTGGGCAAGCTCAACTGCGACGAGTTCGCGATGGGCTCGACCAACGAAAGCTCTGCCGTCGCGCCCGTCGGCTTTGACGCCCCCGCCCCGGTGCGCAACCCGTGGAACCGCGACCACGTGCCCGGCGGCTCCTCGGGCGGTAGCGCTGTCGCCGTGGCGGCGCGCTTGGCGCCCGGCGTGACCGGCACCGACACCGGCGGCTCGATTCGCCAGCCGGCGGGCTTTTGCGGCATCACCGGCATCAAGCCGACCTATGGCCGCGCATCGCGCTATGGCATGGTGGCGTTTGCCTCCAGCCTCGACCAAGCCGGCCCGATGGCGCGCAGCGCCGAAGATTGTGCGCTGTTGTTGTCAACGATGTGCGGCGCAGATTTAGACCGCGACTCCACTTCGCTGGACATGCCCGCTGAAGACTTCAGCCGCGCACTCAATGACAGCTTGGACGGCCTGCGCATCGGCGTGCCGAAAGAGTTTTTTGGTGACGGCTTGGCCGCTGATGTGCGCGCCGCCGTCGACGCCGCGCTGAGCGAATACGAAAAGCTCGGTGCCAAGTTGGTGCCTATCAGCCTGCCGCGCACCGAGTTGTCGATTCCGGTGTACTACATCATCGCCCCGGCTGAAGCCAGCTCCAACCTGAGCCGCTTTGATGGCGTGCGCTTTGGCCACCGCGCCAAAGACTTTGCCGACCTCGAAGAGATGTACAAAAAAAGCCGCGCCGAAGGTTTCGGCCCCGAGGTCAAGCGCCGCATCATGACTGGCGCTTATGTGCTCTCGCACGGCTACTACGACGCCTACTACCTGCAAGCGCAAAAAATCCGCCGCATGATTGCCGACGACTTCCAGCAAGCCTTCAAAGACTGCGATTTAATCGCCGGCCCGGTCGCCCCCACCGTAGCGGGCAAACTCGGCGAGCGCGGCAACGACACGCTATCGGCCTACTTGGCCGACATCTACACCCTTCCCGCCTCGCTGGCCGGCCTGCCGGGCATGAGCATTCCTGCCGGCTTTGGCGCAGGCGGCCTGCCCGTCGGTCTGCAACTGATTGGCAACTACTTTTCTGAAGCACGTTTGCTCAACGCCGCGCACCGCTTCCAGCAAGCCACTGATTTCCACCTACAAAAGCCACAGGGCATCTAAGCCATGACCGCCAAACTCATCCACGGCTACGAAGTCGTCATCGGCTTTGAAACCCACACCCAGCTTGCGACCCAAAGCAAGATTTTCAGCCGCGCCTGCACCGCCTTTGGTGCCGAGCCCAACACCCAAGCCTGTGCCGTCGATTTGGCGCTGCCCGGCACGCTGCCCGTCATGAACCGCGAAGCCGTGACCTGCGCTATCAAATTGGGACTTGCGCTGGGCTCGAGCATTGCGCCGGTAAGCGTTTTTGCCCGCAAAAACTACTTCTATCCAGACCTGCCCAAGGGCTACCAAATCAGCCAGTTTGAGATTCCGGTGGTGCAAGGCGGCGAGCTGTCTTTCTTGCTGGGCGAAGAAAAGAAAACCGTGCGTTTGGTGCGCGCCCACCTCGAAGAAGACGCGGGCAAATCGCTGCACGAGGACTTCATTGGCCAATCGGGCATTGACCTCAACCGCGCTGGCACGCCGCTCTTAGAAATCGTCACCGAGCCGGACATGCGCTCCAGCGAAGAAGCCGTGGCCTACGCCAAAGAGCTGCACAAGCTGGTGACGTGGATTGGCATTTGCGACGGCAATATGCAGGAAGGCTCGTTTCGCTGCGACGCCAACGTCTCGGTGCGCAAACCCGGCGCGGCACTGGGCACGCGGCGCGAAATCAAAAACTTGAACAGCTTCAAGTCGATGCAGCAGGCGATTGATTTTGAGATTCGCTGGCAGATTGAAGAGATTGAAGATGGCCGCGCCATCCAGCAGGCCACGGTGCTGTTTAACCCCGACACGGGCGAGACGCGCGCCATGCGCAGCAAAGAAGATGCGGCCGATTACCGCTACTTTCCTGACCCGGATTTGCCACCGCTGGTGGTCGCCGCCGAGTGGGTCGAGCGCGTGCGCGGCGAAATGGCCGAGCTGCCGCGCGTGATGGCGGCGCGCTTTGTGCAGCAATACGCCCTGCCCGAGTACGACGCGGCGCTGCTGACACAAAGCAAGGCGATGGCGGCCTACTTTGAAGAAGCCGCCAAAACCAGCGGCCAAGCCAAACTGGTCAGCAACTGGGTGATGGGCGAAGTCTCGCGCCGGCTCAACCTGCAAGATGCCGGCATTGAGACGGCACCGGTCAGCGCCGCACAACTGGCGCAAATGGTGGCGCGCATTGCCGACGCCACCATCAGCAACGCCGCCGCGCGCCAAGTGTTTGAAGCGCTGTGGAGCGGCGAAGCCACTGATGTCGATGCCGTCATCGAGGCCAAAGGCCTCAAGCAAATGAACGACAGCGGCGCGCTCGAAAAAATCGTCGATGAAGTAATTGCCGCCAACCCCGGCAACGTCGAGCAGTTCCGCGCCGGCAAAGAAAAAGCCTTCAACGCGCTGGTCGGCCAAATCATGAAGGCCAGCAAAGGCAAAGCCAACCCGCAGCAAGCCAACGACCTGCTGCGCGCGCGCTTGGGCGGCTAAGCGGCCATTCATACGCCAGCGCCCCGGATCAAGCGCCATGACCGAAACCCGGGCATGGCGCTTTTTTACTATCAAAAAAAGAGCTAGTAGCGCACGTATCTAAAGGGCTAGCGGCCTAAAACACTATAAAAATAGCGCATCATCCGTCTATGGCTACCTCTTCTGCGCCGCCCGCCCAGCGCCACTACAGCGCGCCCTGCCCCGGCTGCGGCGCGCCGGTCGAGTTTCAAAGTGCGCAGTCCACACACGCCGTCTGTGCCTACTGCCAAAGCACCGTGGTGCGCAGCGGCGAGGTGCTGTCGCGCATCGGCAAGATGGCCGAGCTGTTTGATGACCACAGCCCGCTGCAACTGCGCGCCAGCGGGCGCGTCAAGCTCGATGGCCTCAACGCCATGCCGCAAGCCTTCACGCTGATTGGCCGGCTGCAATACAAAAGCGACGCCGGCACATGGACGGAATGGGTCGCCAGCTTGGACGATGGCCGCTTGGCCAGCTTGGGCGAGGACAACGGCGCCTACGTCTTCACCCGCGCCATCGATGCCGGGCGCGAATTGCCCGAAGCGGCGCGCTTTCGCGTCGGCGCGCAGACCGCCATCAATGGCAAACCGTATCAAGTCGCTTTTAGCGGCCCGGTGCTACTGCTGTGCGCCCAAGGCGAACTGGCGCAACTGGCAGCGCTGGGCGAACCGTTTGACATGGTCGAGCTGCGCAGCAACGACGGCGAAGTCATCAGCATCGACTACAGCCGCCAGCCGCCCCACGTCGAATGCGGCCGCGCGGTGCAGCTACAAGACCTGCAAATGCAGGGACTCAAAGCGCAGTCGAAAAAGCAAGAGCAAGCGCGCCACTTCAACTGCCCACACTGCGGCGCGCAGGTGCAAGTGCGCTTGGCGAGCAGCAAAAGCATCACCTGCGGCAGTTGCAACAGCTTGATGGATGTGGGCAGCGGCATCGGCCAAGAATTGTTAGTGGCCAAGCAGCACGAGCCAGTGCAGCCACTGATTGCGCTGGGCAGCACCGGTACGCTGCAAGGCACGCCGTGGCAGGTGGTCGGCTTTCAGCACCGCATGGGACAAGAGCCAGGTGATGACGAGCAGTTTGGCTGGAGCGAATACCTGCTCTACCACCAGCAGCGCGGCTTTGCCTTTTTGGTCGATGCCCAAGACGGCTGGAGCTTAGTGCGCCCCACCACCGGCGCGCCCAAGCTGGCCAAAAACGAGCGCAGTGCCACTTATTTGGGCACAACGTATCAGTTGCAGTCGAGCTACAGCGCCGAAACCACCTACGTGCTGGGCGAGTTTTATTGGCAAGTGCAGCGCGGCCAAAAGACCTTTAACCGCGACTTTGCCAGCACCCGTGGCCTGTTGTCGCTGGAGCAATCCCCGCAAGAAATCACCTGGTCAGCCGGCGACAAAATAGACAGCCGCGCCGTCGCCAAAGCCTTCCACCTGACCGACCAACAAGCGCTGCTGCAACGCGCCGACGCGGCGCCGTTTGTGGCAGCAAAAGGCTTGGGCTGCGGCGCGCTGATCGCCATTGGTTTGCTGCTGATAGTGCTGTTGGTGCTGATGAACAGCTGCTCGGGCAACAACGGCGCGGGCTACCGCAGCGCGGGCGCTTCCTCGGGCGGCTACACCAGCGGCGGCGGCCACAAATAATTTTTACCCTTGGAGGTTTTATGGAACTCGATTGGCTGCGGCCTGCCGCATTTTTTGGCTCCATCCTGTACGCGCTGATTGGCGTCCTCGTCTTTTGGCTGTGCTTTGTGCTGATCGACAAAATCACCCCGCACGACCTGTGGCGCGAAATTGTCGAAAAACAAAACCGCGCACTGGGCATGGTGGTGGCGGCGATGTGCCTAGGCATCAGCCTCATCGTGGCGGCAGCGATTCACGGCGGTGGGTGAGCGGGCGGGCTCAGGCGACACAATACGGCCTTGCTTTCACCGGCCCTGCGCCTGATACGAACCCCGCCCATGCCCACACTCGACTGGCTCAACCGCGCCCAAGCTTTCACCACCGCCGCTCAGGTACCTTACCGCCTGCTGGACAACGTCTCCACCCACGGCGACCCGCAGCACGCCGCTGGCAATTTGCTGGTGCAGGGCGATAACTTGGAAGCGCTCAAGGCGCTGCTGCCGTTTTACCGGGGAAAAGTGAAATGCAT
>JAGNUJ010000025.1 GCA_017987055.1 Giesbergeria sp. | reverse complement strand
GTTCGGTGCCTTCAATCTGGTCGATCAGCTTGCACAGCGGGCCCAGTTCGCGGTAGCGGTCGGTGGTGGTGCGGATGTAGTGCAAAAAGCGCGGCGCGTCGGCCAGGTATTTCGGCTTGCCGTCGCGCAGCGTCAGGCGGGCAAAGATGCCGGCGACTTTCAGGTGGCGCTGCAAGCCCATCCATTCGACGCTGCGGTAAAACTCGCCAAAGTCTTGGCCCCAGCCGCTGGGGCTGTTGGCCCCCAGCAGGCCGGCTTTGCGCGCTTTTTCCCAGTAGCGCACGGTGATGTCGATGACAAAATTTTCATCCCAACTGATGAAGGCATCGCGCAGCAGGCTGGCAATGTCGTAGGTGATGGGCCCATAGACCGCATCTTGAAAGTCCAGCACACCGAGTGGCCCACCGGGCACGGTCGGCACCATCAGGTTGCGCATCATGAAGTCGCGGTGGACGAACACGCTGGGCACCGCCAGGTTGTGCGCCACGATGCGGTTAAAGGCGTGGTCGAGCACGGCCTGCTGGCTGGCGTCAAGCGTGATGCCGCGGTGCTGGGCGACGTACCAATCGGGAAACAGCGCCAGCTCGCGCCGCAGCAGCGCTTCGTCGTACACCGGCAGCACGCCGGGGCGCGACGCCAGTTGCCACTGCAACAGCGTGTCGGTGGCCTGCTGGTACCAGGCGTAGGCGTCTTGTGGGCGCTCGGGGTCGAGCTTTTCCATCACGGTTTGCGCGCCCAAGTCGGACAGCAGCATGAAGCCTTGGGCCTCGTCCCACGCCACGATGTCGGGCACGCTCAAGCCGGCTTGCTGCAGCAGCGCTTGCACGTGTACGAAGGCGGCGCAGGGCTCTTTGTCGGGCGGCGCGTCCATGACGATGCAGCTTTTGCCGGGCGCGCTGGCGTCGCCGGCGTCAAGGCGCAAATAGCGGCGAAAGCTGGCGTCGGCAGAGGCTGGGCGCAGGCTGGCGGGCTGCAGCTGGTGCGCGGGCACCAGCGGCGCCAGCCAGGCGTCAAAAGCGGCGTGGCGCTGGGCGTCGGGCCAACTGACGGCGGATGCAGAAGGGGCGGCGGCGGTAGGGGTGGGGGTGGCGGGGTGGCTCATGGATAATCCGATTTTACAAACCCGGCCTGCCCGGCACGGGTGGCGGGTAGGTGCAATAGCCTTGCAGCCTGCACCTTCTGCCCGCGACTCCATGGACTGACTCCCTTGCCTGACCTGCACCGCCGCCTCCCGACCGTCCAGCCCACCCCCCTCAGCAGCCGCCGCCGCAGCGCGGGCGCGGCGCTAGCGGCTGCGCTATGCAGTCTGCCGCTGTGGTCACTGGCCCAAAGCGCCCAGACGCCTGCCGACACAGCACCAGCAACGCCCGCAGCCCCCATGTCGGCACTGGCGCCGTTAAAAAGCAGCCGGATGCTGCAAGAGAACCTCTCGCCCGCCGTGCGCGCACAGATGCCGATTTTTGTCAGCGGCGACCGCATCATTGGCCAGCCAGACATTCAGGCACTGATTGAAGGCCACGCCGAGCTGCGCCGCGCCGACACCGTGATCCGCGCCGACCGCATGGAATACAGCGTGCCCGACGACTTGGCCAAAGCACGCGGCCAAGTGCGTATCAACCGCGCTGGCGATGTGTACGAGGGCTCGGCGCTGGAGCTGTATGTCAACGCTTTCAGCGGTTTTTTTACCGATGCGCGCTACCAGTTTCTCAAGACCCAAGCGCATGGTGAAGCCACGCGGGTGGACTTTATCGACCCCGACCGCGCGGTCATCCACAACGCCACCTACACCACCTGCCAGCGCAGCGATGAAGACAGCTGGCAGCCGGCGTGGATCTTGCGCGCCAAGACCATCCACATCGACCGCGAAGAAGAAGTCGGCACCGCAGACGGCGCAGTGCTGGAGTTTCAAGGCGTGCCGATTTTGCCAATTCCGCACATCAGCTTTCCGCTGTCAGACAAGCGCAAATCGGGCCTATTGCCGCCGTCGATTGGCATCGACAACATCAACGGCATCGAATACGACCAGCCCTATTACTGGAACATTGCGCCCAACCGCGACGCTACCGTCCACGCCGCGCTGATGGCCAAGCGCGGCATCAATATGGGGGCGGAGTTTCGCTACCTAGAGCCCAGCTACCAAGGCGTGCTGCGCGGCGACTTTATGCCGTCTGACCGTTTGCGCGAGCGCAACCGCTGGAGCTACACGCTGCAACACAGCGCCAACATCGCCTCGCCCTTGGGCGGCGTGGGACTGAACGTCAACCTGAACCGCGTCAGCGACAACGACTATTGGCGCGACTTTCCGGCACGCGGCGCGCGCAGCACCGACGCCCTGACGCAGCGCCTGCTGCCGGGCGATGCCTCGCTGCACTGGGCGCGTGGCGACACCTCGCTGAGTCTGCGCACGCTCAAGTGGCAAACGCTGCAAGACGTGAACGCGCCCATCGTGCCGCCGTATGACCGCCTGCCGCAGCTGCACTGGCGCCATGCCCCCAGCAACCTGCCCGGCGGTTTTGACGCCAGTCTGGACGCCGACACCACCCACTTTCGCGCCGACGAGCGCTTCACCGGCCAAGCCAATGCCACGCGCAGCTATGCGCTGGCGCAAATCAGCCGGCCTTTTTTAGCGCCGGCTGGCTTTATCACGCCGCGCCTACAACTGCACGCCACGCAATACGAATTTGATTCACCGCTGGCCAACGGCACACGCTCGGCCCACCGGGTGCTGCCCACCGTCAGCTTGGACAGCGGTTTGGTGTTTGAGCGCGACGCCAGCTACTTGGGCCGCAGCTTTACGCAAACGCTGGAGCCGCGCGCGTTTTATACCTACACGCCCTACCGCGATCAGCACTTGCTGCCGGTGTACGACACCGCCGCCAACGACTTCAACTTTGCCTCCATCTACACCGAAAACGCCTACGGCGGCCAAGACCGCATTGCCGACAACAACCTGCTGACGCTGGGCGTGACCACGCGCTTGCTCGACCCCAGCACAGGCGCCGAAGCAGTGCGCTTAGGCGTGGCGCAGCGGGTGCGTTTTTCGGATCAAAAAGTCACGCTACCGGGCGAATTAGCCGCCAACGACCGCTTGTCAGATTTGCTGCTGGGCGCTGGTGTGCAATGGACGCCGCAGTGGGGTTTTGACTCGACAGTGCAGTTCAACCCCAAAACCAACCGCTCCATCCGCTCCACCATCAGCGCGCGCTACAGCCCGGGCGCCTACCGCACCATCAGCGCCGCCTACCGCTTGCAGCGCGCCACTAGCACGCAGCTTTTGGGTAGCGAGCAGGTGGATGTCGGCTGGCAGTGGCCGATCAACGACCTGTGGGGCGACAAAGGACACAACTTGGGCCCGGGGCGCGGCCAAGGTGGCGGGCGCTGGTACAGCGTAGGCCGCCTGAACTACAGCCTGCCCGATCGCAAAGTGGTCGATGCGGTGGTTGGTTTTGAATACGACGGCTGTTGCTGGATTGGCCGGGTGGTGCTGGAGCGCCTGCAAAGCAGCATCACCACCGCCAACACGCGGCTGCTGTTCCAGCTCGAATTTATCGGCTTTTCACGCATCAGCTTGGGATCGAACCCGCTGGCTATCCTGAAGGAAAATGTGCCGCGCTACCAATACCTGCGTGAGCAGACCAGCACGCCCAGCCGCTTCAGCAACTACGACTAAAACTACCCTATCACCCGACCATGAAATACCGTGCCCTCGCCTTGGCCCTTGCCTGCCTCGCCTCTCTTGCCTGCCAGAGCGCCGCTGCGCAAGGCCTGCGCCCAACCGGCACCGGCACGGGCAAAAAACCCGCCGCAACGCGTGGACTGTCAGCGCCGCCACCCGCCGCTATCACCCCCACCGCCGCTGCTGCCGCCACTGCTGGCGCCGCCGCAGCCAGCACAGCAAGCAGCGCGATTCGCCAAGCCGACTACATCGTCGCCGTGGTCAATTCTGAGCCGGTCACCAACCACGAAATCAGCGTGCGGGTGGCGCGCATCCAAGCACAACTGGCCGCCCGCCCCAACGGCGAGATGCCGCCGCACGACATGTTGGTGCGCGAAGTGCTAGAGCGCACCATTGTCGAAAAAGCGCAGCTGCAAGCCGCGCGTGAAATGGGCATCAAGGTCGATGCGCTGGCCGTCGCCCAAGCCGAGGAGACGGTGGCACGGCAAAACGGCATTGATCAGGCGGCGATGCACCAACGCTTGGCCGCCGACGGCATCAGCCCGGAGCGCTTTCGCGAAGAACTGCGCAACCAATTGATCTTGCAGCGCCTGCGCGAGCGCGAAGTCGATGCGCGCGTGCGCGTCAGCGAGCTAGACATCGACCAATACCTGCACGACCAACAGCCCGCCGCAGCCGCCGCCCCTATCGGCATCGAACTGGCCCAAGTGCTGGTGCCGGTACCAGAAAGCGCCAGCGCCAGCGAAGTCGCCGCACTGCAAGCGCGCGCCCAAAGCGTGGCCGACAAAGCCCGCGCCGGCGAAGACTTTGCCGTGCTGGCACGCGCGTATTCCGCCGCCCCCGAAAGCGCCCAAGGCGGCAGCCTGGGAATGCGCAGCGCCGACCGCTATCCAGAGCTGTTCATCGACGCCACCCAAGCACTGGCCGTTGGCGGTGTCGCTGGGCCGCTGCGCTCTGGCGCCGGCTTTCACGTCTTGAAAGTGCTGGCCAAATCGCAAGGCGGCGTTGCAGCCATTGCCACGCAAAGCCACGCACGCCATATCTTGCTGGTGCCCAGCGCGCAGCTGTCCGAAACCGCTGCCGCCCAGCGCTTGGCCGACTACCGCAACCGCATTCAATCCGGCCAGGCCGACTTTGCCGAGCTGGCGCGCGAGTTCTCTAAAGACGGCAGCGCCAAACAAGGCGGCGACTTGGGCTGGGCCACGCCGGGGCGCTACGTTCCAGAATTTCAGGCAGCGCTGGAGGCTTTGCAGCCGGGCGAGATCAGCGAGCCGCTGGTGTCGCGCTTTGGCGTACACCTGATCCAGCTGCTGGAGCGCCGCCAAGTCGAGTTAAGCCAGCGCGAACAGCGCGACATGGTGCGCGACACGGTGCGCGAGAAAAAATTGGACCAGGCCTATGCCACTTGGCTGCAAGAGCTGCGCGCCCGCGCCTACGTCGAATACCGGGACGCACCGCAGTGAAGCACATTGCCCGCAAACGCTTTGGCCAGCACTTCTTGTCTGACCGCAGCATCATTGAAGACATCGTCCACGCCATTGCCCCGCAGCCAGGCGACCCAATGGTCGAAATCGGCCCCGGTCTGGCGGCGCTGACGCAGCCGCTGGTCGAACGCCTTGGGCGCCTGACGGTGATTGAGCTGGACCGCGACTTGGCGCTGCGCCTGCGCCTGCACCCGCAGCTCGACGTGATTGAGTCTGACGTATTAAAAGTGGACTTTACGCAGGTAGCGCAAGCGCTTGCAGCTATCAAAATAAGAGTAGTGGGCAACCTGCCCTACAACATCTCCACGCCCATCTTGTTCCACCTGCTGGAGCACGTCGATGTGATTGCCGACCAGCACTTCATGCTGCAAAAAGAAGTCATCGACCGGATGGTGGCGCGGCCTTGCACCAGCGACTATGGCCGTCTGTCGGTGATGTTGCAGTGGCGCTACGCCATGGAAAACGTGCTGTTTGTGCCGCCCGAGAGCTTTGAGCCGCCGCCGCGCGTCGACAGCGCCGTGGTGCGCATGGTGCCGCGCGCCGCGCCGGTGGTGCTGGCGCCCAAGCTGCTCGAAGAGCTGGTGCAAGTGGCCTTTAGCCAGCGGCGCAAGTTGCTGCGCCACACGCTGGGACGCTGGCTGGAGGCGCGCAATTTTGCCGGCGCCTTCAATGTGCAGCGCCGCGCCGAAGAGGTGCCGGTAGACGAGTTTGTCGCGCTGGCGGTGCAGGTCGGCCAGTCTTAATTTGATAGCTGCTGGCGCACGGTTTCAGGGCGTTTGCGCATCAAAACAGTCTCAATCCCTTTAGGGGCGTGCGCTAGCAGCTATCAAAAAAATAGCCCTGCGCCGATAACAGACGCAGGGCGATGGAGTTTTTAGCGCTAGTGTGTGGTCGTCAGTCCGTGCGTCAGGCCGGGGCAGACACCGCTTGCAGCGCTGCTGCCATGCCGGGGGTTTGCCAAAGCGTTTGGTCGCGCTGTGCCACCAAGGCCTGCACTTGGGGCTGGCTGGCCAGCAAAGTGCGCGCCTTGTCGGTGCCCAGCACCATCATCGCTGCGCCCAAGCCATTGACGCTGGCAGCATCGCGCGCCAGCAAGCTGACGCCATGCGGGCCGTGCGTGGGCCGGCCCGTCTGCGGATCGAGGATGTGGTGCTGGCGCTCGCCTTGGGCGATAAAGAAGCGCTCGTAGTCGCCTGAAGAGGCCACGATGGCCTGGCCTTCAAGGGCCAGCACGCCGAGCATTTTTTCAGGGGCGCGCGGATCGCGCAGGCCAACGCGCCAAGGCCTGTCGCGCAGGCGCCCAGCAATCAGCACATCGCCGCCGCCGTTGAGCATGGCGCTGTCAATGCCGTGGTGTTGCAGCGCTTTCATGCCCGCTTCGAGGATCGGCAGCTTGGCTACACCGCCCAAATCCAGCGCCATGCCGCGCTGGGCCAGTCGGGCCGTGCCAGCGCGTTTATCCAGCACCAGCCCACGGTAGCCAACCAAGCGGCGCTGGGCCTCGATGTCGCTGGCGGCGGGCAGGGTGTTTTGGCCGGCATCAAAGTGCCACGCCTTGAGCGCGCCGACGGTGATGTCAAACGCTCCTTGGGTGCGCGCTGCCAAACCTTGGGCGGTCTCTAGCACCGCCATCAACTCAGCGCCCACGGCAACAGCATGGAGGCCAGCGGCGCGGTTAATCGCACTGACTGTGCTGGCCGGGTCGTAGCGCGTCATCAAAGCCGCGAGGCGCTCCATTTCGTACCAAGCGTGATCTATGGCGGTACGCAGTTGTTTCTCGTTGCTACCTTCAGCCACGATGTCTAGGCGCGTGCCCATCAGGGCGCGGGACTCGCGTTGCAACGGCGCAGGGGCGCTGGCAAACGCCGAAGGCAGCCAAGCGGCGCTGCCCAGTAAGGGCAGCGCCAAAGCCATGCGCCGCCGTGTCAGGCTGGTGGGCCGATTCATGTCGTGCATGGCCGTCGCCTTTAGTTGATTAGGATTGATCAGCCATGAAGTCCACGGCGGCCTTGACGTCGTCGTCGCTCAGGCTGGCACCGCCGCCACGGGCCGGCATCATGCCCTTCTCGCCCGTGAAGCCTTCGATGGCGTGCTTGTACATCGTGTCCTTGCCTTGGGCAATGCGCGGGCCCCAGTCGGCCTTGTCGCCCACCTTGGGGGCGCCAGCTACGCCAGCGCCATGGCACAGGGCACAGGTTTTGTTGTAGACACTTTTGCCAGCAGCATTGTCAGCAGCAGCCACGGCAGCTGGAGCAGCCGCTTCAGCCGGCGCAGCCGCAGCGGGAGCAGGAGCGGCAGGAGGCGCCTCGGCTGGTGCAGGAGCTGCGGGCGCGGCTGGAGCTGCTGCTGGAGCGGGAGCCGGTTTTTCGCCGCAAGCCGCAAGGAACATCGAGAGAATAGCCACTGCAAGCAGGCTAGATCGTTTTTTCATGGGAGTTTCCGTTTTTGAATAGATAGAAAAAAGATAGGTGTTGGCACTGCGCAGGGCTGTAGCCCTTTGAGCTAGAACGGCGTTTTGCGTGCGTGAGCGGCCGAGGTCGCAGATAGTTGCTGCAGTGTCCAAACCCGACCACAATAAACTATGGCCAAACTCGATGATAAGAGGAATAAAAAATTCCTTCAGACGTATCCCTCACTGTAATGGTGTTACACAGAAAAGTGTGATTGAGCCCGGCAAAGGCAGGTGATCTGCGTCAATATGATTCATATTAGATGAACCTAAACTCGTTGGCATGACTATCTTCACAACCCTCTTTAGCCTGCGCGCGTGGGTTGTGGCGTGGTTTGTGCTGGCGCTAGGCGTGGCCGTAGCGTCGCCCGTGGTGCAGCCGCGCTCCATGGAAATCGTTTGCTCTAGCACCAGCGCCACCAAAATACTTTTGCACACCAGCAGCGGCACGCTAGAACTGGGTGCGCACGGCTCCGAATGCCCGCTGTGCTTGACTTCTGGCGCTCCACCGGGGCCGCCGCACTCTCCCTCCCCCGTCTTGACGCCGCTGGCACATGCCAAGGCACTGTCATTCAGTTCCCCAGTCGTGGTCGCCACGGCTGCGCCGCCGCCCGCGCGCGGGCCCCCTTCCCCTGAGCCACTCCTAGCTACTTAAAGAGGTAAACACCGTGAACGACAAGAAAGAAATTCTCACCGAAACCACCGGCATGGGCCGTCGCAGTTTCATCAATACCGCCGCTTTGGTGGGTTTGACTGCGGGTGTTGCAGCTTGCAATGACAAGCCTTCCGCAGGGGCAGCAGCACCTGCCGCCGCAGCGCCGGTAGCAGCAGCGCCGGCAGCAGCAGGCCACTCCGGTATGCAAGTGCACCTTAAGCCAGGTGAGCTCGATTCCTACTACGGCATCTGGAGCAGTGGCCACACCGGCGATATGCGCGTGTTGGGTATGCCTTCTGGTCGTGAGCTGCTGCGCATTCCTTGCTTTGTTCCTGACGCACTGGTGGGCTGGGGCATCACCAACGAGTCCAAAAAAATCATGGGCACCAAGAGCAATGGTGAAGTGCGCTACACCGTAGCCGACACGCACCACACGCACGGTTCCTACAAAGATGGCACCTACGACGGTCGCTACGCATGGATCAACGACAAAATCAATGCACGTTTGGCGCGCGTACGCCTCGACTACTTCATCTGCGACAAGATCACTGACCTGCCCAACGTGCAGGGCTTCCACGGCATTTTCCCGGACAAACGCGATCCGGTCGATCCAGCCATCAACTACACCACCCGTATTTTCTGCGGTGGCGAATTCGGCATTCCACTGCCCAACAACGGCTCCGACCTAGAAGCCACTGATAAATACCGCTCTTTGTTCTCGTGCGTCGATGCCGAAACCATGGCAGTGCGCTGGCAAGTCCTGCTGGACGGCAACTGCGACTTGGTAGCTACGTCTTACGACGGCAAGCTGGCCGCGACCAACCAGTACAACACCGAAAACGGTGTGCACTACGAAGACATGATGTCCGCTGAGCGCGACGCTTGCTTGTTCTTCCACGTTGCGCGTATCGAAGAAGCCGTTAAAGCCGGCAAATTTAAGACCTACGGCGACTCTAAAGTGCCCGTGGTCGATGGCACCCACGCAGCCAACCCAGACGCTAAAACCGCATTGGTGGCTTACGTCAGCGTACCCAAAAATCCACACGGCGTGAACGCCAGCCCTGATGGCAAATACTTTGTCTGCTCCGGCAAGCTCTCGCCTACTTGCTCGGTGATTGAACTGAGCCGCGTGCTTGACTGGTTCGATGGCAAGACCGAAAAACTCGACGACGCCGTGATTGCCGAGCCAGAAGTGGGTCTGGGCCCACTGCACACCACCTTTGACGGACGCGGTAACGCCTACACCACCCTGTTCTTGGACAGCCAAGTGGTCAAGTGGAACATCGATGCCGCTATCAAGGCGCACGCTGGCGACAAGACTGTCAAGCACGTCATCGATCGCATCGACGTGCAATACCAGCCAGGCCACATCAGCGCCACCCACGGCGAAACGGTGTCTGCCGACGGTAAATTCTTGGCAGTAGGTTGCAAGTTTGCCAAAGACCGTTTCTTGCCCGTAGGCCCACTGCACCCTGAAAACGAACAGCTGATCGACATTTCAGGCGAAAAAATGGTGTTGCTGGCCGATCACCCAGTGCGCAGCGAGCCACACGACTTCATTATTTTCGACCGCAATTTGCTGCGTCCCAAGCAGGTGTACTCGCACGACGACTTCCCGTTGGCGATCAGAGACCCTAAAGAGTCCGGCGTCTTCCGTGATGGTAAAAAGGTCACTGTCAAAATCACGTCACAAGCACCGGCATACAGCCTGCGCGAGTTCAAGCTCAAGAAGGGCGATGAAGTCACCTTGATCTTGACCAACTTGGACAAAATCGAAGACTTGACGCACGGCTTTGCGATTCCTAAGTACAACATCAACTTCATCGTTAACCCGATGGAAACTGCATCGGTCACCTTCATTGCCGACAAACCCGGTGTGTACTGGTGCTATTGCACCCATTTCTGCCACGCACTGCACCTTGAAATGCGCACGCGCATGATTGTCGAGGCCTAAACTTACAGGCCCACTAAGATGGTGCCGCGCAAACGTAGCGCGCGGCACCACTCTCAAACAGGAAAAAACGATGTCTTTGTTACGCCAGCGGTTCGCGATCTTTGGGGTCGTTTTTTTTCTTCTTCTGTCTTTGTGGTCTGCGCGAGCGCAGGCCAACGCTTACGAGGCTGAGCTACCCGCCGGACTGGCTACTGCCACCGATATGTGTGCGCTGTTGCCGTGTACCGAGGTATTTCCTGGCGCCACCCATTTTTCTGAACGCAAGGGCCAGCCGCCTTATGTAGAGGCTTACGACAACGCCGGTGCCGACAAAAAACTGCTCGGCTACGTGATGCTGTCCACCGACATCACCGACACGCCTGCCTATTCAGGCAAACCCGTCGTCACCCTGATCGGCATGGACACCAAGGGCGTATTTGTCGGCGTCAAAGTGATCAAGCACTCTGAGCCCATCTTGCTGCTGGGCATTCCTGAGTCGGCACTGCTCAACTTCAACGCCCAATATCTAGGTAAATCTGTCGAACAAAAAATCGAAGTTGGCCAGTCGCGTCCCGATGAGGATGTGATTGGCCTAGACGCTATCTCGGGTGCGACCGTCACCGTGATTGCACAAAATCAGGTGATGATGGCTTCGGGTTCCGCCGTGGCGCGCCAAGTGGGCATTTTGGCGCCCACCGTGCGCGATCCGGCGCGCTACTTGGTGACTGGCAAACGCTTTACTTGGGACGAGCTAGTCAAACAAGGCGCTGTACAGCGCCTGCAAGTCTTGCCCGAGCACGTGGGACTAGAGCGCAGCACCGATCCGTTTATTGAGTTGTGGTTTGGCGACCTGAACCAGCCCGATATTGGCAAAAGCCTATTGGGAGAGAACGGCTGGAATAACCTGCGGATGCAGCTCAAAGAGAACGAAAACGCCATCTTCATCATCCGCACCCGTGGCGCAGAGTCCTTCAAGGGCTCAGGCTTTGTGCGCGGCGGTCTCTACGACCGGGTGCAGGTGCGCCAAGGGGCGGACTCATTTACCTTCCGCGACTTGGATGCCATGAACTTGTACGGCATCACAGCACAAGGCGCGCCATCGTTCAGCGAGTCGGCAATTTTCATCATTCGCTCGACCTCGTTCTCCGCCGCTTACCCGTGGAAACTGAGCTTTTTGGGCAACCGCGTCGACCGCGCCACCGGCGCCCGCAGCTTCACCAGCTTTGACAAGCCCTACTGGTTGCCCGCTGCGTCACTGGACGGCGGACGCCCCAAAGTCGTCGAGCCCGATGCGCCATGGGTGCGTATCTGGAAGTCGCGCATTGTCGAGATCGTGCTGTTTGCCATCTTGCTGGTGGCCGTCACGGTGGTTTACGCCTACCGCGAAAAACTCACCCGCCTGTCCACACACAAGAACAAGTGGCCAGTCAACGCCTTCAAATACACCGCGTGGGGGCTGTCGATTGTGTTTGTCGGCTTTGGCGCCATGGCGCAGCCGTCCATCACGCAGGTGCTGACTTGGTTCCATGCGCTGCTATTTCAGTGGACATGGTCGCTGTTCTTGAGCGATCCATTCATCTTCTTGTTCTGGATTTTCATCATCGTCACCGTGTTCTTGTTTGGACGCGGGCTGTTTTGCGGCTGGATGTGCCCGTTTGGCTCGCTGTCCGAAGCCATCTACAAGGTGGCGCGCAAGGTCGGCTTTAAGCGCTTCCAAACCCAGTTGCCCCAACGCTGGCACGACCGCCTGAAGTGGCTCAAGTACGTCATCTTCTTTGGCCTGATCGCGGTGTCGATGTTCTCAATGGGCACGGCAGAAAAACTCTCTGAAGTGGAGCCGTTTAAGACCACCTTCTTGGTGGGCGTCTTTAACCGCCCTTGGCCGTATGGCTTGTTTGTGGCGGCGCTGCTGGGTCTGTCGATTTTCATCGAACGGCCTTACTGCAAATATCTGTGCCCACTGGGCGCATCGCTGGCCATGCCCAGCACCTTCCGCTGGTTTGGCCTCAAGCGCAAGCAAGACTGCAATAGCTGCAAAGCCTGCGCCGTTGGCTGCGGCGCGCAAGCTATCGACGCGGACGGTCGCATTGACCACCGCGAGTGCCTGCACTGCCTCGATTGCATGATTTTGTACACCGACACCAAAGGCTGCCCACCGCTGTCCAAAGAGCGCAAGCGCCGCGAAAAAGACGGCTTGGAAATCACGCCGATTGGTGACAACGGCTACTTCATTCCAATCCACCCCGCGACCAGCTTTACCGAGCAAATCAGCGTCAAAGCGGCCCAAGGCCCCGATCCACGGATGCCAACTACGCCCACCCTGCCAGCGCACAAAAACGGTGCGCGCGGCGTGCAGTGGCTGTGGCTGGAAGTGCGCGACCACCTGTGGCCGTGGAGCAGCGAAGGCTGGCACTCGCAGCGCGCGCTGCAAATTGCGGGTCTGTCGCTGGCCGTTGCCGCTACCGTGGCCTGGGTGATGGCGGCTCTGGGCACGCTGTCTTCGGGCGCCATCATTGGCTGGTGGTTTGGCTGGAGCGTCTATGAAGTGCTGATTCGCTTGTCGGGCAAGCGCTACGTCAAAGACGGCCTGTGGTGGCGTGACGAATACCGCGTTGCCGGCGTCATGGATATGGTCAGCTACGTCGGCTTTAAAAACTTGATGCTTGGCGCGGTACTATTCCTGCTCTTTAAATCGATGGGGTGGCTAGTGTTATGAAGGGTGTCGTGCGCGCAGCATGTCTTGCGCTGCTGAGTTGGGCTGCCCCGCAGTGGGCATGCGCAGCCACTGTGGTTGTACAACCTGGGCAAGATTTGCAAGCCGCGATTCAAGCCGCTGCGGCGGGTGACGTGGTAGAGGTGCAGCGCGGTTTTTACCGCGCCAACCTGCTGATCGATAAGAAGCTGACGCTGCGCGGAATCGATCGGCCCACTATCAGCGGTGGCTTAGAAGGTGACACCATCCGCGTCACCGCTCCCGACGTAGTGATTGAAGGCCTGATCGTGCGCGACTCGGGCGCCAGCCTGAAACATCAAAACTCTGGCATCTATCTTTATCCAGGCGCGCACCGCGCCGTGGTGCGCCACTGTGACCTGACCTACAACCTGTTTGGGCTGTGGATCGAGAAGGTCACCGATGTGGTGATTGATGGCAACCTGATCACCGGCAAGCGCGAATTCGACTCGGCCCAGCGCGGCAATGGCATTCAGCTCTACAACACCAAGGGCGCCAAAATCCTCAACAACAACATCAGCTTTGTACGCGATGCCTTGTATGTGGACGTGTCGCACCACGCCACGTTTCGTGGCAACAAGCTGCACCACAGCCGCTACGGTACGCACTACATGACGTCGTACTACAACGTCTGGGAAGACAACGAGACCTACTACAACCGCGGCGGCTTGGCGCTGATGGAAGTGCGCGAACAAGTGGTGCGCAACAACCGCGCGTGGGGCAACTCAGACCACGGCATCATGCTGCGCTCGGTGCAAGACTCGGTGGTCGAAGGCAACATCGTCGCCGGCAACAACCGCGGCTTTTTCATCTATGACGTCGAATACGCCGAGTTAAAAAACAACCTGGTGGTCGACAACGTGGTCGGCGTGCATTTGTCGGCCGGATCGACACGCAACGTTGTCGAAAATAATAGCTTTATTGGCAACCGCGAGCAGGTGCGCTACGTCGGCGCGCGCGACGAAATGTGGGGCGCCGAGACGGGCAACCACTGGAGCAACTACCTCGGCTGGGATCGCGATGGCGACGGCGTGGGCGACGTGCGCTACGAAGCTAACGACATGGTCGACCGCCTGACATGGCGCTACCCGAGCATGAAACTTTTGCTGGCCAGCCCCGCAGTGCAAGCGCTGCGCTTGGTGGGCCAGCAATTTCCTATTTTGCGCGTGCCTTCGGTAATTGACCCGAAGCCGCGTATGCAGCCGACACACACAAATTGGAGCGAATGGCGTGGTAAGCACTTCCCCGGTCAGTAACGACATGGCGGTCTCGCTGCGTGGCGTGACCAAACATTACGGTGCGTTGCACGCGGTAGACGGCGTTGATCTGGACATTGCACGTGGCGAGATTTTTGGCCTCATTGGCCATAACGGCGCCGGCAAAAGCACCCTATTCAAAATGATGCTGGGCTTGGTGCCAGCCACCCAAGGTGATATTTTGGTGGGTGGCGCTTCAGTACGCGGACGCGGTTTTCGTGCGGCGCGCCGGCATTTGGGCTATTTGCCTGAAAACGTGGTGCTGTATGACAACCTCAACGGCCTAGAGACGCTGAATTTTTTTGCCCATCTCAAAGGCGCCCCCTTGTCGCAATGCCAAGGTGTGCTCGATCGGGTAGGGCTGACACACGCTGGCAAACGCCCCGTGCGTGAATACTCCAAAGGGATGCGCCAACGCCTTGGCTTTGCCCAAGCCTTGCTCGGTTCGCCGCAGGTACTCTTTCTGGACGAGCCGACCAGCGGTCTCGATCCGCAAGCCATTCGCGACTTTTATGCCACGCTGCGCAGCCTGCAAGGCGAGGGCGTGACCATCATCATCACCTCGCACATCTTGGCTGAGTTGCAAGAGCGCGTTGGGCGTTTGGCGATTTTGGCCGCCGGCAAAGTGCAAGCCTTGGGCAGTGTGCAAGCGCTGCGTGAGCAAACCCATATGCCGCTGGTGTTTGAGTTGCGCTTGGAGCCTGAAACCAGCGCCGCCGCCGTGGCACAAGCCCTGGTCGAGGCCACTGGCCTGCACCCCAGCCCCTTGCGGCCTGAAGGTCTTCGCTTGGCGTGCCCACGCGAACAAAAAATGGCGGTGCTGGCCGCGCTGGCACCGTTTGGTGCCGGCGTACTCGATATCAAGATGCAAGAGCCATCGCTTGAAGATGTGTTCTTCGGGTTTTCGGATTAAAAGACTAGGCCATGGAATTCAAGCAAATTTTCACCATTGCCGCCAAGGAGTTTCGCGACCGGATGCGCAACCGCTGGGTACTGGCAGTGACTTTGGTGTTCACCATTTTTTCGCTGGTCATTGCCTACTTTGGCGGCGCACAACAGGGCGCGGTCGGCTTTCGATCGATTGAGTTCACCATCGCCAGCTTGGTCAGTTTGGTGATTTACCTGATTCCGCTGATCGCCCTGCTGCTGGGCTTTGACGCCATCGTTGGCGAACGCGAACGCGGCTCGCTCGACCTGCTGCTGTCCTTGCCCATCACCCGGCTTGAACTGCTGCTGGGCAAATACTTGGGCTTGGCGGCTGCGCTGACGCTATCGACCTTGGTCGGCTTTGGCTTGGTGGCGGTGCTGCTGTACCAGCAAATCAGCTGGGCGGGGCTGTACCACTACATCGGTTTCATGATCAGCTCGGTACTGCTGGGGCTGGCGTTTTTGAGCATGGCGGTGCTGATGTCGGTGGTGGCGCGTGACCGCACCCGCGCCTCGGGCTTGGCGATTGCGATGTGGTTTTTCTTTGTGCTGGTGTTTGATTTGCTGCTGCTGGGCATACTGGTGGGCACCGGCGGCAGTTTTGGTGGCGATGCGTTTGCTTGGCTGCTATTGCTCAATCCGGCCGATGTGTTTCGCATCTTGAACGTGTTTTCGCTTGACGATGTACGCACCATGTATGGCTTGGCCAGCATCGTGCCGCCCTCGCTGGGCAGTCCTTTGGTGATGGGCGGCGTGATGGCTGCCTGGATTGTGCTGCCGCTAGCGGTGGCACGTTGGAGATTCAAATAATGACGACGACACATCTGCACTGCTCTTGCCAACGCCGCCAGTTGCTGCGCTTGGCCGGTTGGGCGGCGCTGGGGAGCCTGGGCGGCGTGGGCACTTTGGGCTTGACCGGTTGCGGCGAGCAAGCCAGCACCGCGCAATCGCTGGCACCGGTCGAAATCGACCGCTCCACCAGCTGCGAATTGGACGGAATGCTGCTGTCGGACTACCCCGGCCCCAAGGCCCAAGTGCATTACGCCGGTCAGGCGCAGCCGGCGTTTTTCTGCGACACGGTCGAATTGTTCAACACCTTGCTGGCCGCCGAACAAGTGCGCGCCGTCAAAGCCGTCTATGTGCAAGACATGGGCAAAGCCGACTGGAACCAGCCGGTGGGCCACTGGTTCGATGCCAAGACCGGCATTTACGTGCTCGGCAGCAAGCGCCACGGCTCCATGGGGCCGACCATTGGCAGCTTTGCCCAAGAGGCCGACGCACAAAAATTTGCCGCAGAGCACGGCGGCAAGGTGCTGCGCTTTAGCGAGATCACCATCGGCATGGTCGATCTGACCGGCGCCGCGCTGCACGACACCCGGATGTAAGTTGGCCATGCCCGCGCCTTGGCATTTTTCGCGCACCCCGTGGGCACTGACTGGTGCTGGGTTGCTGCTGGCCGCACTGGCTTGGGGCGGCGCCACCACCTGGCGCAGCGCACAGGTGCCAACGCCCGCCCTGGTCGCCGACATGGAAGCAGACTTTTGCGTGGTCGCACCGCCCACGCCCTACGACCCGGCTTTGGGTCTGGCGCTGACCGCCGCGCGTGCCGTGCCCGTCGGCGCACGTTGCCCGGTGTGCGGGATGTACCCGGCGCGCTCACCCGATTGGGCCGGGCAGATTATTTTTTCTAACGGCGACGCACAGTTTTTTGACTCCCCGGTCAGCCTGCTGCTGTTTCTGAACGACGTGCCGCGCTACAGCGCCGGGCGCAGCAGCGACGACATCGTGGCGCGCTACGTCACCGACGTCACCAGCAAAGAGTGGATCGATGCTGGCGCGGCGTTTTATGTC
>JAGNUJ010000024.1:4736-17017 GCA_017987055.1 Giesbergeria sp. | reverse complement strand
TTAACTCCTCATTTGATAGCTGCTAGCGCCCGTATCTAAAGGGCTAGAGGCCGATTTGATGCTAAATCAGCAGTTTTCAGAGGTCTTCCAGCAGCGCATACGGCAGCGCGCCCAGCGTCAGCGCCACGCCTTCGCCCGCGCCCACTTGCAGCGCGCCAGCCTGCGCCGCCGCGATTTGCAGGGCGACCAGTGCATCCCAGCCGCCCGCCGGATTCGCGGCCACTTGCAACACGGTGCCGCAGGCTTGCTCCAAATCATCGGGCGTGAACACCTCTGCGCCGACTTCTAACGCCACCGCCGCGTGCGCCACATAGGTGCGCCGCTTGATGGCACCGCGAAACTGGCTGCGCGCCACCACTTCTTGGCCGGGGTAGCAGCCTTTTTTGAAGCTGACGCCGCCCACGGATTCGTAATTGAGCATTTGCGGCACAAAGGCTTCGACCAGCGGCGCGGTCAAGGTGGCGATGCCGCTTTGCACCTCACTCCACGCCCACAGCGCGGGGTCTAGCGCCGGGCCGGCGGGCGCGGGCTGCGCAGTCGGCGCAATCCACAGGCCGCGCGGCTGCCCGCCCACGGCGGGCAGATACACCAAGCTTGCAGCATCAAAATCGGCCTTAGCCCAAGCAGGCTGTGCGCTAGCAGCTATCGAAAGCAGAGTGTTGCCGCCCACGCCATACACCGTGAACTCGTCGCTGGCGTCGCTCAATTTGGCTTTGGCGCGCATCACAAACATCGACAAGCGCTTGAGCGTGGCGGCCAGCAGGTCGCGGCTGCAAATCAGCAAAATCTCGGTCGGGCTGCGCTTGAAGCCGATAAAGCTGGCCTGCATCCGGCCTTTGGCGGATAAAAACGCCGCCAAGCGCGCCTCGTTCAAGCCCAGCAGGGCAAAGTCTTGGGTTAATTGGCCGTGCAGAAATTTGGCCGCGTCGTCGCCTTCAACGCGAATCACGCCAAGGTGCGGGAGGGGGGTAATGCCGTCAAGGTTCGAAGTCATGGCTGAATTATGATGCCCGCTCCCTCTTCTACCGGTTGTAAGGCTGTGCTGCGTTTCTTGTCTTGGTTATTGTTTTTGGCCTTAGCGCTGGGGGGAGCGGCCGCGTGGTGGGTGCACGCCCCGATGCCTATGGGCAGCACGGCGCTGGAGCTGGAGATTGAGCCGGGCACCTCGCCCAAAGCCGTGGCGCGCAGTGTGCAAGCCGCGGGCGCGGGCGTCGATGCGCGGCTGCTGTACGCGTGGTTTCGCGTCTCGGGGCTGGACCGGCGCATCAAAGCTGGCAATTACGAAATCACCCCCGGCACCACGCCTTACGCCCTGCTGCAAAAGCTGGCGCGCGGTGAAGAAAGCCTGCAAGCGCTGACGCTGGTCGAGGGCTGGAATTTTCGCCAAGTGCGCGCTGCGCTGGCACGCGAACAAGGCCTTAAAAACGACAGCGCTGCGTTGTCAGACGCTGAGTTGATGGCGCGGCTGGAGCGTCCCGGCGTGGCACCAGAAGGGCGCTTTTTCCCCGACACCTACACCTACGCCAAAGGCAGCAGCGACTTGGCCGTGCTGCGCCGCGCGCTGCACGCGATGGACCGCCGCTTAGAAGCCGCGTGGAGCCAGCGCGCCAGCGATACGCCGCTCAAAAGCGCCGATGAAGCGCTGATTTTGGCCAGCATTGTCGAAAAAGAAACCGGCCGTGCCAGCGACCGCGGCCAGATTGCGGGCGTGTTTATCAACCGCCTGCGCGTTCGGATGCTGCTGCAAACCGATCCCACGGTGATCTACGGCATGGGCGAAGCGTTTGACGGCAATTTGCGCAAGCGCGATTTGCAAACTGACACGCCGTGGAACACCTACACCCGCCCCGGCCTGCCGCCGACACCGATTGCCCTGCCCGGCAAAGCCGCGCTGCTGGCTGCGGTGCAGCCCGAGGCGACGCGCGCGCTGTACTTCGTCGCCAAGGGCGATGGCACCAGCCACTTCAGCGAGTCGCTGCCTGAGCACAACCGCGCCGTCAACCGCTACCAGCGCGGTGGCCAATAAATCCATGCAGATACAGAAAGACCCCTTCCATGTCGCCTAACGGCTTGTTTATCAGTTTTGAAGGCATCGACGGTGCCGGCAAGTCTTCGCACATCGACACCTTGGCCGAGGCTTTTCGCGCCCAAGGGCGCAGCGTGGTCTGCACGCGCGAGCCGGGCGGCACGCCGCTGGCTGAAAAATTGCGCGCCCTGCTGCTGCACGACGCGATGGACGCGCTGACCGAATCGCTGCTGGTGTTTGCCGGGCGGCGCGACCACCTGTGCCAAGTGATTGCCCCGGCGCTGGCGCGGGGCAAGGTGGTGCTGTGCGACCGCTTTACCGATGCCACCTTTGCCTACCAAGGCGGCGGGCGCGGCTTTGATTGGCAGACGCTATCAATACTAGAGCGCATGGCGCAGACCCACATTGGGCTAGAGGGTGATTTGATGCTTGAACCGCATTTGACGCTGTGGTTTGACTTGGCACCGGACGTGGCGGCGCAGCGCTTGGTCGGCGCGCGCGTCCCGGACCGCTTTGAAGCCCAGCCCGCCGAATTTTTCCGCCGCGTAGCGCAAGGCTATGCCGAGCGCGCCGCTAGCGCGCCGCAGCGCTTTGCCCGCATCGACGCGGCGCAAGAGCGCGCTGCGGTGTGGCAAGACATCGAGCAGGTGTTGATGCAGCGCGGCTATTTTCCTGCCCAAGCGGCTGAAGGCGCGCCGCTGTGACCCCGCCTGCCACCCGCCCCGCTTTGCCGCCGTGGTTGGCGGCGCAGCGCAGCCGTTTGCTAGCGCAGCAGGGGCATGCGTGGTTGCTGCAAGGCCCATCGGGGTTGGGGCAGTTTGCGCTGGCGATGGAGCTGGTGCGCGCGTGGCTGTGCGAGTCGCCGACCGAGCACGGCGCGTGCAACCTCTGCAGCAGCTGTCACGCGATTGACGTCCACACCCACGCTGATTTGTGCGTGCTGATGCCCGAAATCGACATGCTGGCGCGCGGCTGGCCGTTGCCTGAAAAAGCGCAGTCCGAGTTGGACGACAAAAAACGCAAGCCCAGCCGCGAAATTCGCGTCGATGCGATGCGCCAAGCGGTCGAGTTCACCCAGCGCACCAGCGCGCGCGGCCGGGGCAAAGCGGTGCTGGTCTATCCGGCTGAGCAAATGAATGCCATCACCGCCAACGCGCTGCTCAAAACGCTGGAGGAGCCGCCCGGTGAAGTGCGCTTTGTGCTGGCCAGCGAGGCTGCACACCAGTTGCTGCCGACGATTCGCAGCCGCTGCTTGGGGCACACCATGGCGTGGCCCAAGCAGGCCGAGATGCTGCCGTGGCTGGTTGCCCAAGGCGTGCCCGCTGACTTGGCTGAGGGTTTTTTGCGTACCAGTGGTGCGCGGCCGGACGACGCGCTGGCGCTGTTCCAATCCGGCCATCAACCGCAAAGCTGGGCGCAATTGCCGCAAGCCATGCTGCGCGGCGATGCCAGCGCGCTGGCCGCGTGGTCACCAGCGCAGGCGATTGAAGCGCTGCAAAAACTCTGCCACGACTTGCTGGCGGTGGGCGTGGGCGCGGCACCGCGTTATTTTTCCCCCGCAGATTTGCCGACCCTGCCCGCCGCCCCTGCGCTGGGCGCGCTGACGCAATGGTCACGCGCCCTGAGCAGTGCCGCCCGCACCGCAGAGCACCCGTTCAACGCCGGCTTGATGCTGGAGGCCTTGGCGGCGCAGGCGCGCAAGGCCCTACACTCGCGCCACTGAATCGCTACCTGTCCCAATACCTATGAGCAGCCCCTCCACCGCCCCCCGCCCCAGCGTGATGCAGCTGGCCATCAAAGAGAAGGCCGGTTTGTACGCTGCCTACATTCCCTTTTTTGTTGAGGGCGGCATCTTCGTGCCCACGCCGCGCGAATACAAACTGGGTGACGATGTCTATGTGCTGCTCACCCTGCCCGACGATACGCAGCGCTATCCGGTCGCAGGCAAAGTAGCTTGGGTGACACCGGCGCGCGCCGGTGGCAACCGCACGCAGGGGGTGGGAATTCAGTTTCCGAAAGACGACAAGTCGCGCCAGTTGAAGCTCAAAATTGAAGAAATTTTGGGCACGGCGCTGGGCTCAGACAAGCCGACCCAAACCATTTAATCCATGTTCACCGATTCGCACTGCCACCTTAGTTTTCCGGGGCTGGTCGAGCAGCTGCCGGCCATTCGGCAAGCAATGGCCGCCGCGCAGGTGGACCGCGCGCTGTGCATTTGCACCACCCTCGAAGAGTTTGATGGCGTACACGCGCTGGCGCTGGCGCACGACAACTTCTGGTGCTCGGTGGGCGTACACCCCGATAACGAGGGCATTGCCGAGCCGTCGGTGCAAGACCTGCTCGAGCGCGCCGCACTGGCGCGCGTGGTGGCGATTGGCGAAACCGGGCTGGACTACTACGGCATGCAAGAGCGCAAAGGCGGGCGCAGCATTGCTGATTTGGAGTGGCAGCGCGAGCGCTTTCGCACCCATATCCGCGCCGCCCGTGCTTGTGGCAAGCCGCTGGTAGTGCACACCCGCAGCGCCGCCGACGACACGTTGGCCATCTTGCGCGAAGAGGGGGAGGATGGCAGCGGCAACCGCGCCGGCGGCGTTTTTCACTGCTTTACCGAATCGGCCGACGTGGCGCGGGCGGCGCTGGATTTGGGCTACTACATCTCGTTTTCGGGAATCATCACCTTCAAAAGCGCCCAAGCGCTGCGCGACGTGGTGGCGCTGGTGCCGCTGGAGCGCTTGCTGATTGAGACCGATAGCCCGTATTTGGCACCAGTGCCATACCGTGGCAAGACCAACAACCCCTCGTATGTGCCTTGGGTGGCGCAGCAGGTGGCCAGCGTGCGCGGCATGGCAGTGCAAGACGTGGCGCACATCACCAGCCGCAATTTTGATACGTTGTTTTCAGGGGTATTGGCATGAAGCGCAGTGATAAGCGTGTCAAAAGTGGCCGTGGTTTTGCTAGGCGCACGCTGCTGGGCTGGGCGCTGCTGGGTTGCACTTTGGGTGTTCAAGCAGCGCCTCAGGATGATTTTTTTACGGCCATTCAGCGTGACAACGGCAGCGCCATCAGCACTTTGCTGCTACGCGGTTTTGATCCCAATGTGCGCAATGCCCAAGGCCAAGTCGGCATCACTTTGGCGCTGAAATTGGACGCGCTGCGCGCCGTCCAAGCCCTGCTGCAGTCGCCCCAGTTGCAGCTCGATGCGCGCAATGCCTCCGGTGAAAGCGCGCTGATGCTGGCGGCTATCAAGGGCCATACCGACATCGTCAAAGCGCTGCTGGCGCGCGATGCCGAGGTCAACAAAACCGGCTGGACGCCGCTGCACTACGCCGCTTCGGGCGTGCAGGCGCAGCAAACCGCCATCGTGGCGCTGCTGCTGGAGCACCACGCTTACATCGACGCGGCTTCGCCCAATGGCAGCACGCCGTTGATGATGGCGGCGCAGTACGGCACGCGCGAGGTGGTGAAGTTGCTGCTGGACGAGGGCGCTGACCCGGCGCTGAAAAACCAGCTTGGCTTGGGCGCCGCAGATTTTGCGCTGCGCGCTGAGCGCCCAGAGTTGGTCGAGGCGATTGCCGCCGCCGTGCGCCGCCGTGCGCCGAATCGGGGTAAGTGGTAAAAATGATAGCTGCTAGCGCTTATAAACAAAGGGCTAGAGGCCAATTTGATGCTTAATTTTCCCGGTTAAGTTGCCTTTTTAAGCTGCTTGCGGGCGGTTTTGCAGCCGTGCGTACAGCCCATCCAAAGCCATGAGTTCAGCGTGGGTGCCTTGCTCGGCAATGCGGCCGCGCTCCATCACCACCACGCGGTCGGCGTGTTCGATGGTCGAGAGCCGGTGCGCAATCACCAGCGTGGTGCGCCCGCGCATCAGGCGTTGCAAGGCTTCTTGCACCAGCCGCTCGGATTCGGTGTCGAGGGCGGAGGTGGCCTCGTCCAAAATCAAAATCGGCGCGTTTTTATACAGCGCCCGGGCAATCGCCAGCCGCTGGCGCTGACCGCCCGACAACTGCGCCGCGTTGTGGCCGAGCAGGGTGTGTATGCCTTGCGGCAGCGCGGCGATGTGCTCGGCCAAGTTGGCGGCCGCCAAGCACTCTTGCACGCGGGCTACGTCCACCTCGGCACCCAGTGCCACGTTGGCGGCAATGCTGTCGTTGAACATCACCACGTCTTGGCTGACCAGCGCAAACTGCGCGCGCAAGGCGTCTAGCCGCCACTCCTGCAGTGCGTGGCCGTCCAGCAGCACTTGGCCGGCAGACGGCGCAAGAAAGCGCGGCAGCAAATTGACCAGCGTGGTCTTGCCCGCGCCAGACGGGCCGACCAGCGCGACGATTTCACCCGGCTGGATGCTCAGGTTGATGTTGTCCAGCGCCGGCGCTTGGTCAGCCGAAAACGACACGCTGACCCCTTGCAGGGCGATTGCGCCTTTGACTTGCTCAGGCGCATGGCTGCCACCGATTTCAGCGGGCGTATCGCCCAGCAGCGCCATGCCGCGCTCCAGCGCCGCTACGCCGCGCGTGATCGGGTTGGCCACGTCAGCCAAGCGCTTGATCGGCGCAATCAGCATCAGCATGGCGGTGATGAAGGCGACAAAGCCGCCCACTGTCACATCGGGCTGACCGGCGGCAGTGCGCCCTTGCCACAGTGCAACGCAAATCACCGTCGATAGCGCGGCTGCCGCCAGCAACTGGGTCAGCGGCGTCATCGCCGACGAGGCGATGGTGGATTTGATCGCCAGCCGGCGCAGGCTGCGGCTGAGTGCGCCAAAGCGCTCGGCTTGCGCGGCTTGTGCGCCGTGCAGCCGCACCATGCGGTGTGCCAGCACGTTTTCTTCGACGACATAGGCCAAGTCATCGGTGGATTTTTGGCTGCGCTTGGTCAGGCTGTAGAGGCGGCGCGACAGGGTTTTCATGATCCACGCCACGCCCGGCACGATGGCGGTGACGATCAGCGTCAACTGCCAATTCAAATACAGCAAGTAGCCCAGCAGGGCAAGCAGCGTAAAGCCGTCGCGCGACAGCCCTAGCAGCGCTTGCACCAGCAGCGTGGCGCCGGTTTGCACTTCATAGACCACGGTGTTGGACAAGGTGCTGGCCGATTGGCGCGCAAACAAGCCCATGTCTGCCGCCAACAAGCGCGCAAACAGCGCTTGGCGCAAGACCAACATGCCCTCATTGGCAATCCGTGCCAGCGCATATTGGCCGACAAACAGTGCAAAGCCGCGTACCAAAAACACGCCCATGATGGCGACCGGCACCGCCCACAGCGGCAGCGAGCCATCGGTAAAGCCACGGTCTAGCAGCGGCTGCAGCAGCGCGGGGATCAAAGGCTCGGTGGCAGCGCCAATCAGCGTGGCGAGCACCGCTATCGTCCACGCCAAGCGCTGGTTGCCAAAATAAACCGACAGCCGGCGCAGCCGCAGCAACAGGCGCTCGGGTGGGGCTGCAGGTGGGGGAGTGGGAGGGGACAAAGGCGGTGCGCCCGATTCAGATGCTTGCATGGAGGGCGAATTCTAGGATGGGCGCTAATTTTCAACAGTTTGTCACATGGGCAGTGTTTGTCAGTGTGTAACATCACGGGTTGATATCCGGCCATCGTCCGGTGCTTTTTCTGCGAATGAACACCCACCGACTCCCTATGACACCACTCGCAGCGGCCATGCCGCACCTTTCCCGTCGCCATGCCATTGCCGCTTTGATGGCATCGTCTGCCGTGCCTGCGCTGGCGCAGTTTCGCGTTGAAGTGTCCGGCGTCGGACTGACGCAATTGCCCATCGCTTTGGCGCCGTTTCGGGGCGAGGCGCAGTCGCCGCAAAAAATCAGCAGCATCGTGCAGGCTGACTTGGAGCGCAGCGGCCAGTTTCGCGCTGTCGATGCGTTGGGGGCAGAGTTGGATGAAACATCCCGTCCCGATGTGGCGCTGTGGAAGCAAAAAGGCGCTGATTCGCTGGTTACCGGCAGCATTGCGCGTTTGGCCGACGGGCGCTTTGATGTGCGCTTTCGCCTGTGGGACGTGGTGCGCGGCGAAGACTTGGGCGGACAAAGTTACATCATCACCCAAGGCGACTTGCGCTTGGTGGCGCACCGCGTGGCCGATTACGTCTACGAAAAACTCACCGGCGAACGCGGTGTGTTTTCGACACGCATTGTTTATGTCACCAAAGCTGGCTCGCGCTACAGCCTGTGGGTGGCCGACGCTGATGGCGAAAACGCCCAAGCCGCGTTGTCCAGCCCCGAACCGATTATTTCGCCAGCCTGGTCGCCGGCGGGGACGCAAATTGCCTATGTGTCCTTCGAATCGCGCAAGCCGGTGGTGTATGTCCACGATGTGGCCTCGGGTCGGCGCCGGTTGATTGCCAACTTCCGTGGTTCCAACAGCGCGCCAGCATGGGCGCCGAATGGCCAAAGCTTGGCGCTGACACTGAGCCGCGACGGTAACTCGCAGCTCTACACCATTGATGCCAACGGCGGGCCCGCCAAGCGGCTGATGCAAAGTGCGGGTATTGACACCGAGCCGGTGTATTCCGCCGATGGCCGCAGTATTTATTTCGTCAGCGACCGGGGTGGTGCGCCGCAAATTTACAAAGTCTCCAGTGCCGGCAGCAATGCCGAGCGGGTCACTTTCACGGGCAACTACAACATCTCACCCAGTGTGAGTCCGGATGGCCGCTGGTTGGCCTATATCTCCCGCGTGGGCGGTGCCTTTAAGTTGCATGTGATGGATCTCACCAGCGGTGCAGTCAACGCCATTACCGACACTTCTGCGGATGAAAACCCCAGTTTTGCCCCCAATAGCCGGCTGATTGTGTATGCCACCCAGCAGCAAGGGCGCGAAGCGCTGATGACCACGACGCTGGACGGAAAAATTAAGGCCCGTTTGGCCGGTCAAAGTGGTGATATCCGCGAGCCCGATTGGGGGCCGTTTCAGAAACAATGAGCACCTCATCGCTCTTCATAATGCTATCTTTACCGCTGAATCTTAGGAGTTTTTGAATGATGAAACGTATTGCTTCTGCCCTTATGGCGACCGCCTTTATTGCTGGTTGCAGTTCGGGCGTTGATCTTGATAGCGCTGCCGCTGACGGCAAGAACGGTGCGCCGCTCTCGACCACAGACAACGGCGCTAATTCTGCCAATGCAGGCCAAAGCGGCGTAGCAGGTGTTGATTTGTCGCAGTCGGGGCGCGATGCGGCCGGCCCGGCAGATGTGAGCCGCATTTTGTATTTTGATTACGACAGCTACATCATCAAGGCTGATTACCAAGCCGTGATTGAGTCGCACGCGCGCTTTATTAAAACCAACCCCGCCCGCAAGGTGATGCTGGAAGGCCACACCGACGAGCGTGGTGGGCGCGAATACAACCTTGCTTTGGGGCAAAAACGCGCTGAGGCTGTCAGCCGCGCCTTGGGCTTGTTGGGTGTGCCCAGTACACAAATTGAGGCGGTGAGCTTTGGCAAAGAAAAGCCTGCCGTAGCTGGATACACCGAAGACGCTTACGCGCAGAACCGCCGCGTTGAGCTGTCGTACCGCTGATGGCTGCGCTGCCTTTTGCTTCACCCCTGAGAGCGTTGTGTGCGCTGGCGTTTTTTTGCGCCAGTGTGCCGACTTCTCATGCGGCGCTGTTTGAAGACAGCGAGGCGCGCCGCGCCATTCTCGAATTGCGCCAGCGCGTGGATATGTTGCAGCAGTCTAACCAGCGTGCAGGTGATGATTTGCGCCGCTCGGGCGATGACACTACCCAGCTGCGTCGCAGCCTATTGGAATTACAAACCCAAATCGAGGCACTGCGCGCTGAAACTGCCAAACTGCACGGCCAAAATGAGCAGTTGAGACGCGATGTAAGCGAGCTGCAAAGTCGGCAAAAAGATATTTCTCAGGGTGTCGATGAACGCCTGCGCCAGATTGAGCCGCTCAAGGTCACGGTCGATGGGCAAGAATTTCAAGTTGAGCCAGCAGAAAAGCGTGATTTTGAAGCGGCTTTAGCGCTGTTTCGCTCTGGCAAATTTGCCGAAGCCAAAGCAGCTTTTACCAGTTTCAGCAAGCAGTATCCGCGCAGTGGCTACCAAACTTCTTTGCTGTTTTGGTTGGGCAATGCCCAGTACGCTACCCGCGATTACAAAGAAGCGATCCGCAATTTCAAGACACTACTGACTGCTTCGCCCGCCCATGCGCGTGCGCCAGAAGCAGCGTTGTCGATTGCCAATTGCCAGATGGAGCTGAAAGAAACCAAGGGTGCGCGCAAAACGCTGGAAGATTTACTGAAGGTCTATCCCCAGTCTGAAGCTGCTTTGGCGGCCAAAGAGCGCTTGTCACAGTTGAAATGACAGACGATAGAGTCGAGACAGCGGCGCAGCAACAGCGCCGCTTTGGCGGGCTAGAGCGTCTGTATGGCATACGTGGTGCCGCGCAAATCCGTGCCGCCCACGTCACTGTCGTTGGCTTAGGCGGTGTCGGCTCTTGGGCGGCAGAAGCGCTGGCGCGCAGTGGTGTAGGCCGCTTAACCTTGATTGACTTGGACCACATCGCTGAATCCAACGTTAACCGACAAATTCATGCACTTAACAACACGCTAGGTCAGGCCAAAGTGCAAGCCATGCGCGAACGCATCGCGCTGATCAATCCGGCTTGCCAAGTGCATTGCATCGAAGATTTTGTCGAGCCGAGCAATTGGCCGGCAATTTTGCCGCCGGATGTACATGGTGTGCTGGATGCTTGCGACCAAATCCATGCCAAAACTGCTATGGCGCAGTGGGCGAGAGAGACCGGCACGCTGTTCATTACCGTGGGTGCCGCTGGCGGCAAGCGCCATGCCCACCAAGTCGATATTGCTGACCTTGCTGCGGTGACGCATGACCCGTTGCTGGCGCAGGTGCGCAATCGCTTGCGCAAAAACCACCACGCCCCGCGTGAGGGTCGAAAGATCGGCATCGCTTGTGTTTTCAGCCGTGAGTCAGTCGCACCACCTGACGCATCGTGCGCTGTCGAGGGCGATGGCAGCCTCAATTGCCACGGCTATGGCTCCTCGGTCGCGGTGACAGCTACTTTTGGCCAGTGCGCTGCGGGCTGGATTTTGCAAAATTTTTCGACAATGTCGTAAAACGCTAAAAAATAGCGCTATAATTCAAATCTTTGTTGATAAGCATTAATGCAAATTAACAAAATCTGGGACGTTAGCTCAGTTGGTAGAGCAGCGGACTTTTAATCCGTTTGTCGTGGGTTCGACCCCCGCACGTCCCACCAGATAAAAAAACCCGCTGTAGCAATACAGCGGGTTTTTTGTTGCCCACAGTTTTCTGTTTTGCTTAATTGTTGGAGGTGGGCGTGGAGACAAAAAAATGGGTGCTGCTGGGCACCGGCGGGACGATTGCTGGCACGGCAGCGGTGGCTGGCGACAACGTGGGCTATACCGCCGCCCAGTTGTCGGTGCAGGCGCTGTGGCAGGGTTCGTCGAGTGCGCCTGATGGTGGCGAGCCGTGGCTGTTGGAGCAGGTTGCGCAAATTGACAGTAAGGACATGGACTTTGCCGTGTGGACTGCGCTGGCGCAGTGCTGTCAGCAGCATTTGGCCAATCCTGCAGTCGGCGGCATCGTCATCACCCACGGTACCGATACGCTGGAAGAAACCGCTTGGTTTTTGCATTGCGTGCTGGCAGCGGAGTGCGTACACAAACCCGTTGTGCTGACCTGCGCTATGCGTCCCGCCACCGCCTTGGCGCCCGATGGGCCGCAAAACCTGCGCGATGCCGCTGCCGTGGCGACGGCACCGGGAGCGTGCGGCGTGCTGGTGGTCTGCGCCGGCGAAGTCCACGGCGCGCGCGAGGTGTTCAAAGCGCATCCCTACCGGCTGAATGCTTTCAGTTCGGGCGACACCGGGCCGTTGGGCTGGGTGGAGGAAGGAAAGGTGCGTTTAGCACAAAATTGGCCACTAGCCCAATCAGGGCGTGCGCTAGTAGCTATGAAAAACATAGTCAATGGCGCGCTATGGCCACGGGTGGACATCGTGATGAACTACGCCGGGGCCAGCGCCGCCGTGGTCGATGCGCTGGTATTGAGCGGCGCGCAGGGTTTGGTGGTCGCCGCTACCGGCAACGGCACGTTGCACTACGCCCTGCAAGACGCGCTGGAGCGGGCGCAGGCCAGCGGGGTGGCGGTGCGGGTCGCTACGCGCTGCCCGCTGGGGCAGATGTTGCCGCGCCCTAGCGCCACGCTGCCCGACGCGCAGGGGCTAAGCCCCGTCAAAGCGCGCGTGAGTTTGCTGCTGGA
>JAGNUJ010000024.1:0-4636 GCA_017987055.1 Giesbergeria sp. | reverse complement strand
CCAGCGGGGTGGCGGTGCGGGTCGCTACGCGCTGCCCGCTGGGGCAGATGTTGCCGCGCCCTAGCGCCACGCTGCCCGACGCGCAGGGGCTAAGCCCCGTCAAAGCGCGCGTGAGTTTGCTGCTGGAGTTGCTGGCCGCACAGGCATAAACAACGCAAAGCAGACGCAAAAACGCCCCGACTAGCAGGGCGTTTGAGCGGGGCAGGGCGCAATTAACTGGCTAGCGCCTCCATCGCGCGGGCGGTGATTTCTTCGACCGTACCGGTGCCGTTGATAGCGCGGTATTTCGGCGCGTTGGCCGCGTCAGCCGCTGCCCAGTCGGAGTAGTACGCCACCAGCGGGCGGGTTTGCGCGCTGTACACGTCGAGGCGGGTTTTGACGGTTTCTTCCGCATCGTCGGCGCGCTGGATCAGGTCTTCACCGGTTTCGTCGTCTTTGCCGGCCACTTTGGGCGGGTTGAACTTGACGTGGTAGGTGCGCCCGCTGGCCGGGTGCGAGCGCCGGCCGCTCATGCGCTCGATGATGGCGTCAAACGGCACATCAATTTCGAGCACGTAGTCCAGCTTCACGCCGGCCGCCTTCATGGCGTCGGCTTGCGGAATGGTGCGCGGAAAGCCGTCGAACAAAAAGCCGTTGGCGCAATCGGCTTCTTTGATGCGCTCTTTGACCAAGCCAATGATGATGTCGTCGCTGACCAGCGCGCCTGAGTCCATCACGGCTTTGGCTTGCAGACCCAGGGGGGTGCCGGCTTTGACGGCAGCGCGCAGCATGTCGCCGGTAGAAATTTGCGGAATGCCATATTTTTGGCAAATGAACGTGGCTTGCGTGCCCTTTCCAGCGCCGGGAGCGCCCAACAAAATCAGTCTCATGGATGTCGTCCTCTCATTGTGTAAAACCGGCGCGCGCCGCAATCCAAAAGCTAGGTTTTGGGCTATGGCGCGCTTGTTGGCGAGAAGGATAGCATGCGTAAGCTGCAATTCGCCTTACGAAGACGGGCCGCTTTCTCGCCCTTTTCCTTGCGCTTTTAGCGCTTTTTTGTCAGTGGGCTGCTGTCATTGGTGGCCATCAGCTGGCGTACGCGCTGCAAATCTTGCGGCGTATCAACACCCGGGCCGGGCGCGCTGGCAGCGATGTGGACGGCGATGCGGTGGCCGTGCCAGAGTGCGCGCAGTTGCTCTAGCGCTTCCATCACTTCGGTCGGTGCCTGCGCCAGCGCCGGGAATTGGCGCAAAAACTGCGCGCGGTAGCTGTAGATGCCGATGTGGCGCAGCGGCGCAAAGCCTTGCAGCGCAGCTACGTTGGGGTTGGCCTGCAGCGCTGCGCCACTCCACCAGTCTTGCTGCGCATGCTCACGCGCAAACGGAATCGGTGCGCGGCTGAAGTAATGCGCCAGCCCGCGCGCGTCCAGCACCACCTTGACGACGTTGGGGTTGTGCAGCTCGTCCAGCGTGCTGATGGCGTGGGCGGCGGTGCCCATGCTGGCGTCCTGTCGCTCGGCCAGTAAGGCGGCGACGGCGTTGATGAGCTGGGGCGCTATCAACGGCTCGTCACCCTGCACGTTGACCACGATGTCGCCGCCGTCCAGCCCGAGTAGCCGGCAGGCCTCGGCCAAGCGGTCGCTGCCGCTGGGGTGGTCGGCGCGGGTGGCGATGGCTTGGACGTTGTGCGCGGCGCAGGCTTGCAGGATGCGCGCGTCGTCTGCCGCCACCACCACCCGCGCTGCACCGCTAGCGGCGGCGCGGCGCGCCACCTGCACCACCATCGGCAGGCCGGCGATGTCGAGCAGCGGTTTACCCGGCAAGCGGCTGGAGGCCATGCGCGCTGGAATCAGCACGGTAAATGGCACGGTAAATGGCGTGCTCAAAGGGGCGGGCGCAGTCAATCGTCCAACTCCTCATCCGTCAGTGTGCGCGCTTCGTCTTCTAGCAGCACCGGAATACCGTCGCGCACCGGATACGCCAGCCGGGCGCTGTGGGAGATCAATTCTTGGTGCTCGCGGTCAAAAATCAACGGGCCTTTGGTCACAGGGCAGACCAGCAGTTCAAGCAGTTTGGGGTCCATAGCGGTTAAGTCTCGTAAGGGGTTTGAGGGCAGATTGTGTGCTGTTGCAGCAGCGCATCGAGTGTGGCAAAAAAGCCGGCGTCTAGCTGTAGCAGCAACGGCACGGCCAGCGCATCGGGGTGCTGCGGCCAGAGTTTAACGGCATCTTTTTCAGTACAAATCAGGCTGTAGCCCTTGTGTGGCGGGCGCTTCCAGCTATCAAAATCAAAGTGATCGGGTAAGGCCAGCGTTTCTGCCAGCACCAAGCCGTGGGCTTGCAGCAGGGTGAAGAAGTCTTCGGGGCGGGCAATTGCCGCCAGCGCGCACAGCGGCGTGCCGCGCAGACTGGAAAGCGGCACGCGCGTGCCATCAGCGCGCACGGCAAAGTCGGCCAGTTGGCGCTGCACGGCAAAGCGTGGCGCGTTGCCACCTTGGGGCGCGGGGCCGGCGTGCAGCACGATATCCACATCTGCCGCACGCGGCCACGCTTCGCGCAGCGGGCCGGCGGGCAGCAAAAAACCGTTGCCAATGCCGTGCTCGTTGAAGACACAAATCTCGATATCGCGCTGCAGCGCCCAGTGCTGCAGCCCATCGTCGCAGACGATGACGTTGGTGTCGGGGTATTCACTCAGCAGCAGTTGCGCTGCTTCACTGCGCTTAGCGGCGACGGCGACCGGCACTTGGCAACTGCGCGCAATCAGTGCCGGCTCGTCGCCGACGAGGTGGGGTGGGCTGCCCGCCAGCGCGATGCGGTTGTCCCGCGTGCTGCGGCCATAGCCGCGTGAGACTACGCCCGGATGCCAGCCCTGCGCCTGCAGGTGCTGCAGCACGGCCATCACCACCGGGGTTTTGCCGGCGCCGCCCGCAATCACATTGCCGACCACGATGACCGGCACGCCGGGATGGCTGGATTTGAAAATGCCCGCTTGATAGAGCGCTCGGCGCAGCGCTACCAAGAGGCCATAGAGCAGCGACAGCGGCCACAGCGCCCAAGCCAAGGTGCCGCGCTGGCGCCACAGGCGCTGCCATCCGCCAGCGCACGGGCGGCTAGGGCTTGGCGGACGACTGGGTGGCAAAGGTGATTTGCGTCAGACCGACGCGCCGCGCAGCCTCCATCACCGTCACCACCGACTGGTGCGGCGCGGTGGCATCGGCGCTGATGATGACCACGCTGTCGTTGCCCGCGCCGCCGGTTTGCGCCGCCGCAGCGCGCAGCGCGTTGGCCAGCGCGTCCAAGCTCGGGCCGGCGTCGATAGCGGCCTTGTTGACCGCGTAGCGACCGTCGGCAGCCACGGCGACAATGATTTCTTTCGGGTGATCGCGCTGCTGCTCGGCATCGGCCACCGGCAGGGTCAACTGCAGTTCGGTGAATTTGCTGTAGGTGGTGGTCAGCATCAAAAAGATGAGGATCACCAGCAGCACGTCGATGAACGGAATCAAGTTGATTTCCGGCTCATCGCGCGTTTTGCGGGGGCGGAAGTTCATAAGCGCTTCAGAGAGATTTACTTGCGCAGCTGCGACAGGTGGCGCAGAAAAGCCTCGGACGACAGCTCCAGCGTCAGCAGATAAGCATCGACGCGGCCGCGAAAGTAGCGCCAAAAAATCAGCGCCGGAATGGCGACGATCAGGCCAAAAGCGGTGTTGTACAGCGCCACCGAGATGCCGTGTGCCAGCTGCGCCGGGTTGCCGCTGATACCGCCACCGCCCGATTGCGAGCCAAAAATCTCGATCATGCCGATCACCGTGCCCAGCAGGCCCAGCAGCGGCGCGGCTGAAGCAATGGTTGCCAGCGCGCTCAGGTATTTCTCCAGTCGGTGGGCGACAGCGCGGCCTGCGCCCTCCATAGCGGCGCGCAAGTCAGCCTCGCTGCAGCGCGGCGTGGCGTGCAGCGTGCGCAGCCCGCTGGCCAGCACCTCGCCCAGCGCCGAGTTTTGCGCCAACTGGTTGACCACGTCCGGGCCGGGCAGGCCGCTGGAGGAAACCGAAATGGCCTCATCCAAAAGTTTAGGGGGGGCTACGCGGGCGGTTTTGAGGGCGACAAAGCGCTCAAAAATCAACGCCATAGCCAAGATGGAGCAGGCAATCAGCGGCCAAATCGGCCAGCCTGCGGCTTGTATGATCGACAGCAATTCACTCTCCGCGCAAATAAAGCAACCGCTGATTATGGCTTAGCCTGCAGCCGCTTTTGCCGCCCCAGCGGCGCACGGCGCGGATGATACAACCCACAAAATCTGTGGATAACTGTGTGGAAAACCCCGGTGCCACCCGCCGCCAAGCCGCGCCCACGCGTCGTTTAGACAGATTGCCTAAAATAAAGGCAATTAAAAACATATATAAATCAATGAGTTGCCTTTGTATGCGCGCCCGCGCTCTCGCCCATGTTTGAGCCACGCCCCAGCGCTTTGCTGCCGTCCATGCCGCCGCCCACGCCGCCGCCGTCCCGTGTTTGGGACGTTGGCGCGCTGTGCTTGGCCGTGGGCGACTTGCTGCAGGCGCGCTTTAACCCGGTGTCGGTGCGCGGCGAAATCAGCGGTTTTTCGCGTGCGGCCAGCGGGCATTGCTATTTCTCCATCAAAGACGCGGGTGGCCAAATTCG
>JAGNUJ010000101.1 GCA_017987055.1 Giesbergeria sp. | reverse complement strand
AACGATGAGTGGTTAACTGATAGCGGCAGATTTTTTCTTGTTTGCCCTAATGCCAATGCCCCATCACGCCAAATTGCTGTGAAGATGGGTTTGATTAGTCACAATGCAGCAGTCACGCCAGCCGAGGCTGAGCATGGCCACCGCTGCACCTACACCCTAGATACTCTGGAACGAGATGCCACTGCGGCGGGATTGAAGGTAGTGCACCGATCCGGAATATTCTTCAAGGCATTAGCAAATTTTCAGTGGGATCGTTTGCTACAGACCGATATTATTTCTAAAGAATATCTTGAGGGATGCTATAAATTAGGGCACATATATCCTGATTTATGCTCAAGTATCTTTCTGGTGTGTGAGCGTGGCACACCCACAGAAGCTGCAGTTTCTGGTCATGAATAACCAAATTTGACAGCCAAAAGCAAAATCGTTTTTGGGTTTTTCAGCGCGCCGGGGCAGCCTGTAACGCAGGTTGCTTTGGAATTTGATAATCCCTGCTGTCCGAGCGCTGCTGGCTCGGCTTGGATGGGCTATCAGTGAGGTCGGGTGGGGCGTCACCCGCGCGCTACAAGGAGCTGTGCAGCGCAGAATTTAGATAAAATCGGCCTCAAGCGCTTGTGGGGCGTGCGGTTGCAGCTATTAAAAAAATAGCAAATACCAGAAAAAACAAGGGCGCGCGGCCTTGCACTGGGCCGGCGCGCCATGCTTGCCAAGGTGCGGCGCGCCTTAGACCTGCATGTTCATGATGTCGGTGTAGGCCTGCACCATGCGGTTGCGCACGTGCAAAGCGGCCTGAAAGCCCACTTGGGCTTTTTGCATGGCGACCATGGTTTCTTCCAAGCTGACAGCGGGGTTTTCCATTTGCACTTCGCGCTGCAGGCCGCTGGAGTGGTTTTGCGCTGCGCTGACCGAGTGCAGTGCGCCCCGCAGTGCGGTGGCAAAGCCGGGGCCGTCGCTGCCCTCCAGCGGCGCTGGGGCGATGCGGCGGGTTTGGCTAAGGCCGTTGAGGGGATTGGTGGTGGGGCTTGAGATGCGCAGGTCCATGGCAGTGTCCAGAGGGATTGAAAAGATGCGCCAATCGTAAGTAAGACCCCTGCCGGGTATCGGCGTGAATTGATGGCCAAATCCGCGCCTTATCTGCCGAACACGATGTGCCGTCCAGCCCAATAATCGAGCCCGGTACAAACCCCTTTGCCGAGGCCTGCCCTACTGGAATCAAGATGTCATCAGCCGTTGTAGAAGTCCCTTTGAGTCCCCCCGCTAGCCCCTCCGTGCTGCAGCGGGTGACTGCCCTCGACCGAGCGCAGCGTATGCGTTTGGGCGCTGGTTTGGCTTTGCTGGTGGTGCTTGCCCTAGCGGCCATTTTTCTCAGTGCCAAGCCCGATTACAAGGTGCTGTTTACCAACCTGAGCGACAAAGATGGCGGCGCCATCGTGGCGCAGTTGTCGCAAATGAATGTGCCCTATAAGCACGCCGACGGCGGTGGTGCCATTTTGATTCCTGCCGACAAGGTGCATGACGTGCGTTTGCGGCTGGCCTCGCAGGGCTTGCCCAAAGGCTCGGTCGCCGGCTTTGAGCTGATGGAGTCGAGCAAATTTGGCATGACGCAGTTTCAAGAGCGGCTGAACTTTCAGCGCGGCTTGGAGGGTGAGCTGACGCGCTCGATTCAGGCGCTGTCGTCGGTGCAAAGCGCCCGCGTGCATTTGGCGCTGCCCAATCAAAATGGATTTTTCCGCGAGCAGCAAAAGCCTTCAGCCTCGGTGTTGGTGAGCTTCTATCCCGGTCAAGGCTTGGACCGCGCTCAGCTAGCGGGCATCGTGCATTTGGTAGCGTCCAGCGTACCCGATTTGGCGCGTTCGGCCGTGAGCGTGCTTGACGACACGGGCAAGCTGTTGTCGAGTTCGCCAGACGGTAACAACTCAGCGTTTGATGCCCAGCAGCTGCAGTATGTGCAGATGCTAGAGCAGCAGTACACGCGCCGCATTATGGATATTTTGGAGCCGGTGATGGGGCGCAACAACATCAAGGCGCAGGTGACAGCGGAGGTCGATTTCACCCAGACGGAGTCCACCTCTGAGCAGCACCGTCCCAATTTGGCCTCGGACGCCAGCGCTATTCGCAGCCAGCAGGTGATTGAAAACGGTGGCACCACCGGCACTTTGCAGCCATCGGGTGTGCCGGGCGCTACCAGCAATCAGCCACCGGCCGCGTCCACAGCACCGATTAACGGTGCTGCACCGCAATTGGCCGCCGCTGGCCAGATGCAAGGCGGTGCTGGTTTGGGCCCCAACGCTAAGCGTGAACTGGTGACTAATTACGAAGTCGATAAAACGGTGCGTGTAACGCGCGGCGGCAGCGGCAGCGTCAAGCGCTTGAGCGCGGCGGTGGTGGTTAATTACCAGCCGGTGGCCGATGACAAAGGCGTAATGACGGGCAAAGCGCTGTCGCCTGAGCAGTTAGAGCAGATGACGGCACTGGTGCGCGAGACGATTGGTTTTAACAAAGATCGGGGCGATTCGGTTAACTTGATGAATGCACCGTTCCAAGTGGATGCCACCGCAGCGACCGATTTGCCGCTGTGGAAGCAGCCCGAGACGCTGGAGTTGGCGCGCAATTTTGCTTGGCCTGTGGGTTTGTCACTGTTTGCTGCGCTGGTGGTGTTGGGACTGGTGCGCCCTGCCCTCAAGGCGATGAGTGCGCCGGTGCCGTTGGCGCTGGAAAATGGCAGTCAGCTCAATGCCTTGGAAGCCGATGTGCCGCAGCGCCCTGCTTTGGGTGCGCCATCAGATGGTGAGCCGACGCTGGAGCAGCTGCGCCTAGAGGATGCCCGTGCCCTTGCGCTGGCCAATCCGATGGCTGTGGCCAATATTATGAAAAACTGGGTCAATGGCGAACCCGCCTGACCCACACAAGCTGGGGTAGTCGACGATGGATGAGCAAGGTCTTAACGACGCCGCGATTTTCTTGATGTCTTTGGGCGAGGAAGAAGCGTCTGAGGTGTTCAAGCATTTTTCGCCCAAAGAAGTGCAAAAGCTGGGCGAAGCGATTGCGCGGATGCGCAACGTCACCCGAGACAAAGTCGATCAGGTCATCTTGCGTTTTTCAGACGACGCCTCAGCGCAAAGCTTGTTGGTGGCTGATACCAGTAGTTATGTGCGTGCCGTGCTTAAGCGGGCGCTGGGCGAGGACAAGGCTGGTTTGCTGATTGACCGCATTTTGCAAGGCGGTGACGTCTCAGGCATTGAAAGCTTGAAGTGGATGGACCCGATCTCGGTCGCTGAGCTGCTGCGCAACGAGCACCCGCAAATTGTTGCGGCCATCTTGGTTCATTTGGATTACGAGCAGTCGGCCGCCGTGCTGATGCAGTTTACCGACCGCCAGCGCAGTGAGATTTTGCTGCGCGTGGCGACGCTGGAAGGCATCCAGCCCACGGCGCTGAAAGACCTGAACGAGGTGTTGTTTCGCGTGCTGGCCGGTGGCGACAAGATTCGCAAATCGTCGCTGGGCGGTGTCAAGGCGGCAGCCGAAATCATCAACTTGCTGGGCACCAATACCGAGACGGTGGTGCTGGACTCGATTCGCAGCTACGACCCCGAGTTGGCGCAGAAGATTGTGGACAAGATGTTTGTCTTCGACGACATCGGCAAGAAGCTCGATCCGGTGGCCATTCAAACCGTGCTCAAAGAGGTGGCGTCGGAAACCCTTATCGTGGCGCTCAAGGGCGGCTCACCCGAAATGCGGGAGAAAATTTTGGCCAACATGTCACGCCGTGCTGGCGAGGCATTGCGCGAAGATTTGGAGTCGCGCGGTCCGCTGCGGCTCTCCGAGGTCGAAGCGCAGCAGAAGGAAATCTTGAAAACAGTGCGCCGTCTGGCTGACGAAGGTCAGATAACTTTGGGAGGCAATGGTGAAGACGCCTTCGTCTAAAGCACGCGCTTACTCGCGCTTTATCCCGCGCGAGGATGTGGGTGAATTTACCCTCTGGCGTTTTGCAGCAGTTGATGGCTCTGATGCTCTCTTGCCCAAGCCTGATGCGCCAGCGCCGGCGGTTGATCCTGAAGCCGAGGCTGCTCTGGCAGCGCAAGTGGCCGCTGAGAAAGCCGCGCGCCAAGAGTATGAGCAGCAGCAGCGTGATGCCGCTTACGCCCACGGTGTCGATAAAGGCCGCGAAGACGCCGCTGTCGAGTGGCAACAGCGCTTAGATGACTACATTGCAGGCGCTGGCCAAGAGATGGCGCAGCGCTTGGATGCTGTAGTGCAGACTTTGAGTGCCAGCCTAGAAGGAATGCGCCAGCACATGGCGCAAGATGTGTTGCAGCTAGCCTGTGATATAGCACGCCAAGTGGTGCGCCAAGAACTGCGTATCAACCCTCTGGCCTTGCAGCCGGTCGTCACCGAGGCGCTAGATATGTTGATTGCCGATGGCCGCCCTGCCACGGTGCGCTTGAATCCAGCCGACCACGCTGCGGTGAGCAACGCGCTGCGCGAAACTTTGTCTGAAACGCCCGTGCAATGGGTGGCTGATGCCCAAGTGCCTGAGGGTGGTTGCTTGGTTGATTCAGGTGGCACGGTAGTCGATGGCACGCTTGAAAAGCGCTGGCAGCGGGCAATTATTCCGTTGGGTTTGGAGTCGGCTTGGGTGGCTGATCCTCCAGCGGCACCTGAAGCGTCCTCGGTGGCAGAAGCTCCTCCCGCCGCCTCTATTGCCGATTTATTCCCACCGCCTGAACCGTTTGAAGTGCCTGATGCTTTTGCTGCCGCGCAAGACAGTTTGCAAGAATCAGCACCAGACTTTGATCCAGACATGTTCTTTGGTGACGACGCCCCAAGTGACAGCCATGGCCAATGAGAAAGACACCGATTGGACGCGCTTTATGGCCGACGTGCAAGCGCGCGTCGCCGACGATGCCGGGCTGGAGACACGCGGCACGTTGACGCGCCTGACCGGCTTGGTGCTGGAGGCTACCGGCATTAAAGCGCCAGTCGGCTCGCAGTGCTTGGTGCAAATGCCTGGCCATGATCCGGTGTTGTCCGAGGTGGTTGGTTTTTCTGCCGATAAAGCTTTTTTGATGCCAGCAGGCGACATCCACGGCTTGTCCAGCGGTGCCAGCGTGGTACCCGCACCGCCTTATGTTCCTGTGCCACGTTTGGGCGAGCCAGCGCAGCCGATCAGCCGCTCGGGCGCGCTGCGTCTGCCGCTGGGTGATGGTTTGCTGGGTCGGGTGGTTGATGCACAAGGCGTGCCGCTAGACCACGGCGGCCCGTTGACGGATGTCACTGCCGAGCCAATGGATCGGCGTCAAATCAATGCGATGGATCGCGATCCGGTGCGTGAGCCACTCGATACCGGCGTGCGCGCCATCAATGCGCTGCTGACGGTGGGACGCGGCCAGCGCTTGGGTTTGTTTGCCGGTTCAGGCGTTGGCAAAAGCGTGTTGCTGGGGATGATGGCGCGCTATACGCAGGCCGATGTCATCGTCGTCGGCCTGATTGGCGAACGCGGTCGCGAGGTCAAAGAGTTTGTTGAAGATATTTTGGGTGCCGAAGACCGCGGCCGAGCGGTCGTTGTCGCCGCGCCTGCGGACTCGCCGCCGTTGCTGCGGATGCAGGGCGCGGCCTACGCCACGGCGGTGGCCGAGCATTTCCGCGACAAAGGCCAGCATGTGCTGCTGCTAATGGATTCGCTCACCCGCTATGCGATGGCGCAGCGCGAAATCGCCTTGGCGATTGGCGAGCCACCGGC
>JAGNUJ010000023.1 GCA_017987055.1 Giesbergeria sp. | reverse complement strand
CGCACTTCAACCACAAATTGGCTGTCACTTTGGTAGGCGCTGTGCTCCCAATCGCCCAGCGGCTCGATGACCATGCGCACCCGGTCGCCTTGTTCAGTGGTGGTGATGCGCTGCACGGGGGTGCCAAAGTCGCTCACATCCAAACGCCGGCGCAGTCCTTCAGACAACGAGGCACGCAAAAATTCGACCACGAGGCTTTTGCCCTGCTCGCGAATATCTACACCCATTTGGTTGCTGGCCAAACCGACCACAATGCGGCCCGAGCCGTCGCTGCCACGGCGAAAATCCACGTCTTTCAGCGGCAGCATGTCGCTGGTGGCGCTCTCGGCAAACACTGGCGTGGGCGGCGCAGCCGATGGCGCCGTAGTCGCACTGGCCGCCGCCACGGGAGCCAGCGACACAACCAAGGTGTTGCCTTGAATTTCAGCGCGGTAGGTGGTGGCCTGCTTGAGATTGAGTACCACGCGCGAGCGTTCGCCCGCCTGCACCACGTTGACTGATTTCAAGTTACCTTGGTTGAAATCGACCAGCGAGCGCCCAATGGCGTTAGCGGTGTTCGGAAAATCCAGCGCGATGCGCGCCGGAGACTGAATGGCAAAACCTGCCGGCAGCGCCTGCAAAGGCTCAGAAAGATGGATGCGTACGACTTCCGCGCCGCCTTGAATATCGCCGGTCACCGATTGAATTGCACCCTCAGCCAGCACCCAAGAGGAAGCAATGGCCGCAACCAAGGCAATCACCGTCTGTTGGAATATTTTCATTTTTTATCTCCCTCTTGCAGCTCTAGCGATGCGCTTCTCTCAACCCAGTCGCCCGTAGCGTCTTGCACAATTTCGCGCAACTGAATGCTGTTGTCTGTAATTTCAGTGATTCGCCCGTAGTTTTGCCCCAAATAGGCACCCACCTGGACTTGGTACAAAAGCGCATCTACTTTTAAGAGTGCAGTGGGGTGCCCCGCTTTATGCAAGCTGCCAACCATGACCATAGTGTCCAGCGGGAACGACTCCAAATGGTCTTTGCGGCGCGCCAGTTCTGGGGCAATCAGGGCCGCATTGGAGGCTACTTGATCCGAATCGCGGCGCAGCGCCTGTGTCAGCTTGATCGGATCAAACGGGGCGGTACCACTGTCTGCCGTATAAAGCGCTGGCTGAAATTGCTTGGGCTCGCTCAGGGGCTTGACATTGGGCTTGGCTTGAGCACGCTCGTTGGCCACCCATTGGCGCAGCTCGTCATCGCTGCTGGAGCTACAGCCGAACAAAGGCAGGGCGGCTACAGTGACCACGGCAAGCCATGTAATTTTGAGGCGCTTCATTTTTTGCCTCCGGCTTTCTTATCCGTACTCGCCTTGCGCTGAGCCAGAACTTCATCCGGATCGAGATAACGGAAGGTGCGTGCAGCAGCGTCCATTACCAGCGTGTCGCCCTCTTTATCTTTGGTCGTAATCGAAATGTTGTTGAGCGTGACAATGCGCGGCAAACTGGCAATATCTGCCGCAAAAGCGCCCATATCGTGGTATTTGCCGGTAACGCGCACTGCAATCGGTAGTTCAGCGTAATAGTCGCGCACTACCACTTGCCCTGGTCGAAAAAGGTCAAACTGCAGGCTGCGCCCCAAACCTGCTTGGTTGATGTCCGACAGCAGCGCCGACATTTCTGCCTTGCTGGGCAATTGCTTTTCTAGCTGAATCACATACTGCTGAACTTGCTCGCGCTGCTTCTTCATCTCCTCGAGGCTGACGGCTTTGATCAATTTTTTTTGGTAGTCCTGCTTGAGCGTAACTTCTTTCGCTTTTTCAGCTTCCCACTCTTCCTCGTATTCAGACAATTTGGCGAACCACAGTCCAATGACGACGCCTACAGTAATAAATGCACACAGCAAATAACGCGGTACGGCCGGCCATAGGGAGGGATCTTTGGGGTCAAGGTTGGAGAACTGGCGCTGCAGCTTTTGTTGCAGTTCGGCCATATCAATTTTGGGGACTTGCTTTTTAGCCATGGTTCTACTTCCCTACAGCAAGTGCGACAGTGCCGGCACTACCAGCTGCTTCGATAGCAGCTTTGGCCTCGCTGGAACGCACTAACTGAAAGCGCAGATTAAACGTAGCGACGCGCCGCTGGTCGCGGGCAGACAAAGATAAATTGCTCGCCACAATTTCGACCAGTTCGGGCTTGGCCAGCCACGGCGTGTTGTTCGACAAGTTGCGCAGCATCTCTGATACGCGCTCGTTGGACTGGGCCATACCTTGCATGGTGATGGCTTGATCGGCTTGCTTGATGCTGCTGATGTAGACGCCATCGGGCAATTGGTTAACCAGCTCAGTGAATAAATGCACTGGCAAGTTGCGATCCGACTGCAAGTCTTCCACCGCTTTTTGTCGCGCTTGCAGTGCAGTGATTTCTTCTTCGAGTGTGGCAATTTCCTTGATTTGTACATCCAAGGCTTTGATCTGCTGGGTCAAATAGTCGTTTTGGCCTTGCTGATCAGTGATCAGTCCTTGGAACCAGGTGTAGATCAGGACAGAAACCAGCAAGCCAATCAAAAAAGAGGCCAGCATGGTGGCCTGAAAAGCTTCGCGCCGGCGCTTGCGTGCAGCTTCCCGGTGCGGAAGCAGGTTAATAAGAATCACTGGTGAAACCTCCGCATGGCCAAGCCACAGGATGTCAGATAGGACGGCGCCTCGCGCGCCATTCTCTTTATGCGCACAGCATCGCCCATATGCATGCCGTCAAATGGATTCACCACGCTACAAGCGACCCCCAAGCTTTGGGTTACTGCTTCGGTCAACCCCATCAGCGGAGCGGATCCGCCAGCTAATAGGATGTGATCGACGCGGTTGTGCGGCGTGCTAGTGTAGAAAAACTGCAAAGTACGGCTAATTTCTTGCGTCAAGATTTCGACAAAAGGACGCAACACCGCCGACATGTAGTCTTCTGGCAAGTCGCCGCTGCGCTTTTTGCTTTCTGCCTCTTCTGCCGAAAAACCATATTGGCGCACGATAAGTTGCGTCAGTTGCGCTCCACCAAAGGCTTGGTCTCGGTCATACAGCACTTCGTCGTTGCGAATGACTTGCATACTCGTGGTAAGCGCGCCAATTTCAAACAGCGCCACCATCGTGTCCACCCCTTGGTTGGGCAGTGCCGTAATTAAGCGACTAGCCGCTAGCCGTGAGGCGTGCGATTCGATATCCAAAATAACGGCTTTAAGGCCTGCGGCTTCGGCCAACCCTTGCATGTCTTGCACTTTTTCGCGGCGCGAGGCAGCAATCAATACATCGATGTCGCCAGGCGAGTTTTTGCTCGGTCCAATAACGCAAAAATCCAAACTCACCTCATCGATAGAAAACGGAATGTATTGGTTGGCTTCAGACTCGACTTGCACTTCCAACTCTTGGTCAGTCATGCCGTCAGGCAGGGTGATTTTTTTGGTGATAACCGCCGAGGGCGGTAACGCCAGCGCAACGTTTTTGGTGCGGGCAGCACTTTTTTTGATCAAGCGACGCAAAGCGTCTGCCACTTCATCAAATTTTTCGATGTTGCCATCGCTCACCCAACCACGCTCTAGCGGCTCAATAGCGCAACGCTCCAAAACCAGCTCGCCCAGCTTGTCGCGCCCTAACTCAACCAGCTTGACACTGGAGGAGCTGATGTCGATGCCCAGCAGCGGCGCTGACTCACGACTGAACAGAGATCCCACAGAAATCAAAATAGCCCCTTTTATTGTCAGAGTTACACGACAAAACTTAACATTTGGCACGGATGCTATCAGTAAGATACTTCCGCAGCAAAGCGTTTTCCGGCAGCCAGGCGCTTTTGGCGTTGTCAAAAGCCGACGTTAAGCTGCTTGCTTTAAGCCGCCTAACACCATTTACCATCTTCTTTCTCTCTTATCTGGCTATTTTTACGCCCCGATAGCGATTCCCTGATCCCCCTTAGCTGAAAATAGCAATGCCATTTTTATAATGGCCGCTCATTTCAATCCGGAGCGATATGCCGCGCCCAGCCCAGTCCCCATCGTCCACGTCCAGCCCTGCTGATTCTTCTTCCCCCACCAAACGCCCCTCTTTGCTGCGCATACTTGTGCGCATCGTGGCGTGGCTCGTCGGCCTGATTGCGGCCGGTGCTGCGGCGCTGGCGCTGATCATTGCGGTAGCACTGGCTATGGCCTACCCCAATTTGCCTGATATTTCTGATCTGGCTGACTACCGTCCCAAGCTGCCGCTGCGGGTGTATGCCGCAGACGGTGCGCTGATGGGTGAGTTTGGCGAAGAGCGGCGCAATTTAACGCCGATTGAAGACATTCCCGATGTGATGAAAAACGCCGTATTGGCCATTGAAGACACGCGATTTTTTGAGCATGGCGGTGTCGATTACAAGGGCATGGTGCGCGCTGCTTTAGCCAACTTAGGGCGCGTCAAAAGCCAAGGAGCATCCACCATCACCATGCAGGTGGCGCGCAATGTATATCTGTCTTCAGAGAAAACATTTACCCGAAAAATTTACGAAATATTACTAACTTTTAAACTGGAGCATTTGCTATCTAAAAATCAGATTCTTGAAATTTACATGAATCAGATTTATCTTGGCAACCGCGCTTATGGTTTCTCTGCTGCCTCTGAGGCGTACTTTGGCAAGCCATTGAAATCGGTATCAGTGGCTGAAGCGGCCATGCTGGCTGGCTTGCCTAAAGCGCCCTCGGCCTATAACCCGATCAGTAATCCCAAGCGCGCTCGGGTGCGCCAACTGCACATCATTGACCGCATGGAGTTCAACCACTTCATCACCCCCGAGCAAGCCGCCCAAGCCCGTACCGAAGAGCTGAAAATCCGCAGCGGTAGCAACAACGCGCAAGTCCACGCTGAATACGTGGCAGAAATGGCACGCCAACTGATTTTTGCCCAGTACGGCAACGAGGCCTATACGCGCGGCCTGAATGTCTACACCACCCTTGATACCGCCGAGCAAGAGGCGGCCTACAAGGCACTGCGGCGCGGCATCATGGACTATGAGCGGCGCCAACACTACCGCGGCCCAGAGAAGTTTGTCACGCTGCCCGCTTCTGGGGTCGAGCTAGAAGATGCCATTGATGATGCGCTGGCAGAGCATCCAGACAACGGCGATGTCATGTCAGCCATGGTGCTCGAAGTCAGTCCACGCAAGGTGCTTGCGGTACGCCAAAACGGCGATAGCGTCGACATTGCTGGCGAAGGCCTCAAGCCGGCGCAATCTGCGCTGAGCGCCAAAGCGCCGCCTAACATCAAGCTGCGCCGCGGCGCAATCATCCGTGTCTCCAAGACCGCTAAAAATACGTGGGAAATCACCCAGCTGCCCGAGGTCGAGGGTGCGTTGGTGGCAATTGACCCGCGCAGCGGTGCCATCAAGGCACTGGTGGGCGGCTTTGATTTTGACAAAAACAAGTTTAACCATGCGACCCAAGCTTGGCGCCAGCCGGGATCAAGTTTCAAGCCATTCATTTACTCTGCGGCGCTAGAAAAAGGCTTTACCCCGGCCACTATGGTTAATGATGCGCCACTGTTCTTTAGTGCAGGCGTCACCGGCGGTCAGCCGTGGGAGCCGAAAAATTACGACGGCAAATACGACGGCCCAATGACTATGCGCAGCGGCTTGGCACGCTCGAAAAACATGATCTCCATCCGCCTCTTGCAGGCAGTTGGCCCCAAGCAAGGCCAAGAGTGGGTGACGCGCTTTGGCTTTGATGCGGAAAAACACCCGCCCTACCTAACGATGGCTTTGGGTGCCGGCTCGGTCACACCGATGCAGGTAGCGGTCGGTTATTCGGTGTTTGCCAACGGTGGCTACCGTGTCAACCCATGGCTGATTACGCGCGTCACCGACCACAAAGGCCGCGTGCTGTCTGAAACCGTGCCGCCGGTGTTGGCCGATCAGCAGCCCGCCATCGAGCCACGCAACGCCTTCATCATGAACAGCCTCTTGCAAGAGGTCACCCGCTCGGGCACCGCTGCGCGTGCCCAAGCCACGCTTAAACGCCCCGACCTGTATGGCAAAACCGGCACCACTAACGATGCAGTGGATGCTTGGTTTGCCGGTTTTCAACCCACCATTGCTGCCGTGACTTGGATTGGTTACGACACACCGCGCAACCTAGGCAGCCGTGAAACCGGCGGCGGGCTGAGTTTGCCGATATGGATCAGCTTCATGGAGCGCGCGCTCAAGGGCGTACCGGTGATGGAGCCGACCGTGCCACCGGGCGTAGTCAACGTCGGCGGCGAATGGTTCTATGAGGAATACAGCCGCGGCGGCGGTGGCGGCGTGTCCAGCTTGGGCATGGAAAGTCGCCCCGCAGCGCCTGAAGTCGCCTCACCCGAAGCACCGGCACCCGAAGAGCGCCGGCGCATTTTGGATTTATTCCGCGATTAAAAAACCGCTCAGGCGCTGAACTGCAGCGCCAAACCCGATTGCGCGGACGCATCACGGCTCAGGTGGGCAAAAAACTCACCTGCGCCTTTGGTGTCCATCCATTGACCCGTGCCAGCGCCATCAGCCACCTCAAACTTGTAGTGGTAGCCACCCGACTTGGCAGCCATCCAAATCTCGTGCAGCGGTTTTTGCTGGTTAATGATGATCTGCGTGCGGTTGGGAAACGTCAGCGTAATCATCCCGCCTGAGCGCTGGCTGTCCACATCGGCATCGGTGCTGTCATTGATGCGGTCGCAGCACTGCTCGACGGCGAGGAGCAACTGCTCGGCGCGGTCCATAAATTCAAGATCGGTCATTACAATTTATCTATATGTTGAAAGCTCTTCAAATTCTAGCCAGACACAGTGCCCTTGCCGCCAGCGTGGCAGTGCTGTGTGCTTGTGGCCAGCGTGGGCCACTTTTTTTGCCCACTGACGCCAGTGCCGGCCAGCCAGCCACGCTAGCGCAAACCTTGACCCCAGCCGTACTGCAAACCCCTTCCCCCTCTGCCCCGCGCACCACACCATGACCCACGCAACCCTCCCCGGCCACCCCCACATTGCCTACCAAGGCAGCGCGCTGCACATCGAAGGCGTGCGCGTCGATGATTTGGCGCAAGCCCACGGCACACCGCTGTTTGTCTATTCGCAAGCCGCCATGCAAGACGCACTTGCCGCCTACCAGCGCGGCTTTGCCGGGCGCAAGCTGCACGTCTGCTACGCCATGAAGGCCAACTCATCGCTGGCGATACTGCAATTTTTTGCCGAGCAAGGCTGTGGCTTTGACATCGTCTCCGGCGGCGAGTTGGAGCGCGTATTGGCCGCCGGCGGCGACGCGGGCAAGGTGATTTTTTCGGGCGTCGGCAAAACCCGCGCTGAGATGCTGCAAGCGCTCGAAGCCGGCATCTTGTGCTTCAACGTCGAGAGCGAAGCCGAGCTGGAAGAACTCAGCGCCGTCGCTACCGCTGCCGGCCACATCGCGCCAGTCAGCATCCGCGTCAACCCAAATGTCGACGCCAAAACCCACCCCTACATCTCGACTGGGCTAAAGGGCAATAAATTCGGCATTGCCCATGAGCGCACGCTGGCCGTATACCAGCGCGCCGCCAGCTTGCCCGGCCTGCGCGTGGTCGGCATTGACTGCCATATCGGCTCGCAAATCACCGAAGCTACGCCGTACTTGGACGCTACCGACCGCGTGCTCGACTTGGTCGAAAGCATTGAAGCGGCCGGCATTCCCATCCACCACATCGACTTTGGCGGCGGCTTGGGCATCAACTACAACGGCGACACGCCGCCCGCCGCCGATGCGCTGTGGGCGCAGTTGCTGGCCAAAATCGACGCACGCGGTTTTGGCGAGCGCCAATTCATCATCGAGCCGGGACGCTCGCTGGTCGGCAACGCCGGCCTGTGCGTGACGCAGGTGCTGTACCTCAAACCCGGCGAAGCAAAGAACTTCTGCATCGTCGATGCCGCCATGAACGACCTGCCGCGCCCGGCGATGTACCAAGCATTCCACGCGATTGCGCCGCTGCAAGTGCGCGCCGATCAGCCAGCCCAAACCTACGACGTCGTCGGCCCGATCTGCGAAAGCGGTGACTGGATTGGCCGCGAGCGCAGCTTGGCGGTGCAGCCGGGCGACCGGCTGGCGGTGCTGTCAGCGGGTGCGTACTGCATGTCGATGGCCAGCAACTACAACACGCGCGGGCGGGCGGCCGAAGTGCTGGTCAGCGGCACGCAAGCGGATGTGATTCGCCAGCGCGAAACGCCGGCCGACACCTTCCGGGGCGAGACATTGCGCTGAAATGGCACTAAAAATGGGCTAAAAACCGGCTAATTTATAGTCAAATCAGCCTCTAGCCCTTTAGATACGTGCGCTAGCAGCTATTTATTAGATAGCAAGTAGCCACTGATTTAAGCGCCAACGTGCTGGCTGCGTTGGCGCTTTTTCAATGCTTGTTGCACGCGCCAGCCCAGCAGCAGCGCCAAGATAGCGGCGTATACCGCCACCTCAGCAAAGTCGTTTTTACCGGCGCGCATCCAGAAAAAATGCAGCAGCGACAGCGCCGCCACCCCATACACCGAGCGGTGCAAATTGCGCCAGCGCGCCCCACCCAACCAGCGCATGGCGCGGTTAAACGACGTGGCCGCCAGCAGCGCCAGCAGCAACAGCGCCAAAGTGCCGACCAAAATAAAGGGCCGCTTGACCACGTCCAGCAGCATCTCGCCGACATCGAGCTCCATGTCAAACACTGCGTAGCCCAGCAGGTGCAGCACGGCGTAGAAAAACACAAACAGCCCGACCATGCGCCGAAAACGCGCCAGCGCTGGCGTCTGCGTCAGCACCCGCAGCGGGGTGATGGCCAGCGCGAGACACAAAAAGCGCAGTGTCCAATCGCCCAGCGAGCGAATCAACGCCTCCGCCGGGTTGGCGCCCAACTGGTCGCTGGCAGCGGCGTAGAACAGCCACGCAAACGGCAGCAGCGCCAGCATGAAAACGACGGGTTTAGCGCCGGGGTGCAGCAGTGCGCTTTTCAAAGACATCGCGGCTCAATAAAACTTTTTCAAATCCATGCCGGCGTACAACTGGCCGACTTGCGCCTCGTAGCCGTTGAAAATCAGCGTTTTGCGTTTGCGCGCGAACAGGCCGCCGTCTTCGCCAATGCGCCGCTCGGTGGCTTGGCTCCAGCGCGGGTGATCGACGTTGGGGTTGACATTGGAATAAAAGCCGTATTCGTTGCGCGCCGCTTTGTTCCACGCGGTTGCCGGCTCTTTGTCGGTGAAGCGGATTTTGACGATGCTTTTAGCGCTTTTGTAGCCATATTTCCACGGCACTACCAAGCGCACGGGTGCGCCGTTTTGCTTCGGTAAAACTTCGCCGTACATGCCAAAGCTCAGCAGCGTCAGCGGGTGCATCGCCTCGTCCATACGCAGGCCCTCGGTGTACGGCCAGTCCAGCACGCGCGAGCCGACAAACGGCATCGTCGCTTTGTCGGCCAGCGTAAAAAACTCGACATATTTGGCGCTGCCCAGCGGCTCGACGCGCTTAATCAACGCCGAGAGCGAGTAGCCGACCCACGGAATCACCATCGACCAGCCTTCGACGCAGCGCAGGCGGTAAATGCGCTCTTCTTGCGCGCTGAGTTTGAGCAGGTCTTCCAGTGTGTAAGCACCGGGCTTTTTGACCAAGCCTTCAATCTCGATTTTCCAGCCGTCGGTTTTCAACGTGTGCGCGTTGCGCGCCGGGTCGGATTTATCGGTGCCGAACTCGTAAAAATTGTTGTAGCTGGTGGCGTCTTGGTACGAGGTCAGCTTTTCCATGGTGGTGGCACCGGGCACCTGAGATGCGGCACCCACCAGCGCGGCCAGCTTGCCGGGGCGCTCTAGCGCCGCAGCTGCGCCGTGGCCGGCTTGTCCGCCCGCCCAGCCGGCCAGCGCCGTGCCGATGGCACCACCAGCGGCCAAGCGCAAGATGGCGCGGCGGTCTTGGTAGACGCTGAGCGGGGTGATTTCACTGGAAATCGGGTGGTTAAAGCCGTTGCGGCTTGAAGAAATCAGCATGGAGTGGCTCCGGAATCAGATAGCAAACTGGGATGCGCCAAAAGCGCAATAGTTCGCATTCTTCACCCGCCACACCATTTTTGCTGCTGCGGCGCTGCACTACCCCGATGGCAGTGCAGCTACAAACGCTCGGGGCTTACAAAGTGCCGTAACTGTGCAAGCCGCTCAAAAACATGTTGACGCCGAGGAAGGCAAAGGTCGTCACCACCAGCCCGACCAGTGCCCACCACGCCGAGACGGTGCCGCGCAGGCCCTTCATCAGGCGCATGTGCAGCCAGGCGGCGTAGTTCAGCCAGACGATCAGCGCCCAGGTCTCTTTCGGATCCCAGCTCCAGTAGCCGCCCCACGCTTCGGCCGCCCACAGCGCGCCCAGCACGGTGGCGATGGTGAAGAAGGCAAAGCCGACGGCGATCGACTTGTACATCAGGTCGTCCAGCAGCGCGAGTGGTGGCAGTTTGCTGGCGATGTGTTTGCGACCAAACAAAATCGTGCCGACAGCCAGCGCCGAGAAGCCGAAATACACCATCCAGTAGCTGCTGCCACCGTCTTGACTCGCCGTTGGGCGAAACACCACCGGTTCAAAACACAACACTACGCCCAGCAACCACAGCGGCACCAGCTTGTACCAGCGCGTCTCGGTCGCCGACTGCTTGATCAGGTAGGCAAATGCCACCATCGCGGCCAGCGCAAAGGTGCCGTAGCCGATGAAGTTGGCCGGCACGTGCAACTTCATCCACCAGCTTTTCAGCGCCGGCACCAGCGGCTGAATTTCGTGGGCTTCACGCACCACGGTGTACCAAAGCAAAAAGCCCACTGCCGCGCTGATCACCAGCATCACAAATGCGCCCAGTGCGCGGGTGCGGTAGTGCTCCTCGTAGTACAGGTAAAACGTCGCCGTCATCCAGCAAAACATGACGAAAACTTCATACAGGTTGCTGACCGGAATGTGGCCGACATCGACGCCGACCAAGTAGCTTTCGTACCAGCGCACCAGCGTACCAATCAGCGCCATCGTGACCGCCGCCCAGACGAGGCGCGAGCCAATCAGCGACATGGTGGCACCCTCGCCCTTGGCGACCATGCTGATCCAATAAAAGATGGTGCCCATGAAGAACAACATGCTCATCCACAGAATGGCCGATTGGCTAGACAAAAAGTATTTCAGCCAAAACACCGTATCGGCCCGCGCCAGCTGGCCCACGCCGTCTTGCTGGTACAGGCTGATCGCTAGCAGCGCAAAACCGGTCGTCACCAGCATCAACACCCGCAACGGACGCCAAAACCAGCCCAGCCAGATAGTGCAGGGAATCGCACCAATCAAAATACCTTTTTCGTACACGTCCATGTAGTCGGCATAGCGCTGCAGGGCAAACAGCCCACCAGCGACCACCAAAATCGCAAAAACCCAATCCAGCCAGTTGCGCCGCGAGAGAAAGCTCTCATTGAGACGCAGCGTGGCATTGGCTACAGTGCTAGGGGGGCTGGCAGTGTTCATACGGTGCTTCCGTCAGGGCGTACCCCGATGAGTTTTTCAGAAATCTCGGCGAATTCTGCATCGCCATCCATCGTCTTGCGGTTGCTCGACAAAGCCATCGTGGCATGGCTTTGATGACCAGCCTCGCCAGACTGGCTTTCACGCGGTGACAGCCACACCCAAATGCGCCGCTCGCGTATATAGAGCATGGCAAAAATACCCAAAATCAAAAAAGCGCAACCTAAATAAACAATATTCTTACCAGGCGCGCGCGCCACCTCAAACACGCTGGCCTGCACTTGCTGGAAGTCTTTCAACTCAAATACCAGCGCCGCAGGATAAAACTGTGCATCGCTCAGTGCGCGCAAGGCCTGCGACATAAACTCTTGCGTCTGCTCGTTGGGCTCTAGCGGTGCCAAGCCGGCGCGCTCTTGCGTGAGTTGCGCCAGCTCAAACAGAGTGCCGCTTAGGATGTGTACCAGCACTTGCCCGGCGCGCTCGCGCTCGACCTCGGGGACGTTATTTTCCATAAATTGCGACACCGCCGGCAGGCCGCCTTGGCGTTTACCGTCGTCACCGATGCTGCCAGCAAACAGCGCCAGAGCACGACCTGCCGACTCTGTTAATTGCTCGGCCAAATCGGCGCGCTGGCTATCGACAGCGCGCACCACATAGCGGCGTACCGCCTCATCACGCAGCGCGGGATTGGCCAGCGCAGCGTGCAGACGCAAAAAGCCGTTCAAGCTGCCCTGTGCATCGGCTGGCGCACGCAGATAGCGCAGCTGGTCGATCGGGTTTTCGCGCACGCCCATTAAGAACATCGGCGCGCCACCCTCTTCCATCACCATTGGCAACATGTAGTTATGGTATTCGCGCGCTTGACCAGCGGCATCGCGCAGCTTGTAGCCAATGCTCGGGCCGACGTTGCGCAGCTCTTTGGTGGTAACGGTTTTGTTGGCCGCGCCCAAGCGCGAATCTATCGATTGGCGCAAATCGACTTTGCGCACATCGGTATTGCCCAGTGCCCCTTCATTGGCAAAGTTTTCGACGTTGATGACGCGCAGCGAAGTCAGCTCCAGCATCAACTCCTGACCATCGGGGCCTTTGACCGGTTGCGCTGCGCCGCCAATCAAGCCCTTCACGTCAAACGGCTGAGCGCTGCCAAACAGCGGCTGCGCCCGCAGCGTGACGCTGGAGCCGCCGTCGTCAAAGCTGGATTGGTAAATTTCCACACCTTTGTAGTTGGCCGGGTGGTTGACTTCAATGCGCTTTGGGATCTCAGCGCCGGTTTCGCGGTCGTGGATGATCACTTCGCTGGCAAACAGCTTGGGCATGCCGGTGGAGTAATACTCAACGATGAATTTTTTCAGTTCGACCGAAAACGGCAGTTCTTGTAGCAACACGCCATCGGACTGGGTCAGGATGGCGGTGCCGGCGCGCGTGCCCTCGGCCACCACCAAATTGCCGCGAAAGGTCGGATTGGAAGCGCTCAAGCGGTGCTCTGGCGCTACTTCAGAAATTAAACCGCCGCCGTTGAACGGCGTTTTACCGTTGAGCCACATTTGCGCACGTACGATCAAGTCTCCATCGAGCAAGCCGCCAATGCATACCAATACGATGGCGCTGTGCGCGGCGATGTAGCCCAGCTTGTTGGCCGAACCGGCTTTGGCCGCCACCATCCAACCAGTGCCAGCACCCGCAGCAGTGTCACGCTGTTGCAGCTTCACTTTCCAGCCGCCGCCGGCCAGCATTTGGCCGATGCGCTGTGCCTCGGTGGCGGTGTCGCCGGCTAAATTGGCCTGCGCTTTGTGGTGAAACGCACTGAGGTTTTTTTCGCGGATGTTTTCTTTGTAATTGCCCCAATCGGCCAAAATTTTCGGCGTATTGCGCGCAATACACAACGAGGTGCTAGTGACCAAGAACGCCAAAATCAGCAAAAACCACCACGCGCTGTACACCGCGTTCAGCTTGAGCGCACTGAACAGCTCAGCCCAGAACGGGCCAAACTGGTTGACATAGTTCACCGCTGGCTCATGCTGCTTGAGCACCGTGCCAATGACTGAGGCGATGCAAATTATCGTCAGCAGCGCAATCGCAAAGCGCATTGACGACAGCAGCTCCACGCTGGCACGCACGGCCTGCGAACCAAACGAGGGGCGAACGCCTAAGGTGTTGTCAGACATGAAAAAAGAAACTTGGTGACGGGAATAAAAAGGGCGGGGCCATCAGCTCGATGGGCCCGCCCTTAAGAGGATGGTGATTAGCGGTTGGTTCCGTGCAGTGCGCTACATAACCGAGGGCAGCGCTAGCACATGGCAAGGCGCATCAACGCAGGCCAGCGATGTAGTCAGACACCGCCTTGATTTCGCGGTCGTTTAATTTGGCGGCTACGCCGGTCATTTGCGCGCTGTTTTGGCGGATACCGTCACGAAACTGCACCAGCTGGCTGGCTGTGTACTGGGCGTGCTGGCCGCTCAGGCGCGGGTATTGGGCGGGAATGCCAGCGCCGTTGGGGCTGTGGCAAGAGGCGCAAGCGGCGATGTTGCGATCTGGGATGCCGCCGCGGTAAATGCGCTCGCCCACGGCGACCAAGTCTTTGTCTTGGGCAAAGCCGGGTTTGGCTGGGTTGCCAGCCACCCACCAAGCGATGTTTTTCATGTCCTCTTCTGTCAACATGCCAGCAAAGCCTTGCATGATGGCGTTGACGCGTTTGCCCGATTTGAATTCTTGCAGCTGCTTAACCAGATACTCAGGGTGCTGCTGAGCCAAGCTGGGGTTTTCTCCTAAAGAAGAATTTCCGTCGGCACCGTGACAGGCAACGCACACAGCAGAAAAGCTTGCTTGCCCTTTGACCAAATCAGGCTTGGCAGCGGCGGCTGGAGCGTCGGCAGCAGAAGCCGAGAAAGCGGGAGCTACCAGCGCGGCAGCCATGAGCAAGGAGGCGAGTAACTTCATATCGAGGGACTTAGGTGGATGACGCAAAACACCAAGATTCTACAATGATGCTCCAACGCTTTCGATAACCCTCATGACTCAGCCCTTCGCCACGCCCACTTCCGACAGCGCCTTGCCTGCCCCCGATGGGCGCTCGGCTATGGGCTGGATGCATACCGCGCGCTTTTTGACCACCGCCGCCCAACTGCACCAATTGCCCGTCATTGACGTGCCCGAAATCGCTTTTGTCGGCCGCTCCAACGCCGGTAAATCGTCGTGCATCAACACCTTGACGCAGCAAAAGCAACTGGCTTTTGCCTCGAAAAAACCCGGTCGCACGCAGCACATCAACCTGTTCTCGCTCGGTCGCCAAGGCATCACTGATGCGGTGCTGGCCGACCTGCCGGGCTACGGCTACGCTGCCGTCTCGCGCTCGGATAAAGTGCGCTGGCAGCAGGTGATGGTCAATTACCTCGTCAGCCGCCCCAGCCTGACGGGCATCGTGCTGCTGTGCGATCCGCGCCTGGGCCTGACCGGACTGGACGAGGCGCTGCTCGAAGTCGTCCGCCCGCGCGTCGAAGATGGCCTGAAATTCTTGGTGCTGCTGACCAAGGCCGACAAGCTCACCCGCGCCGAGCAAGCCAAAGCGCTGTCGATTGCCCGCCTGCAAACCGGCGGCGGCGAGGTGCGCATGTTCTCGGCGCTGAAAAAGCAAGGCGTCGACGAAGCCGCGCTGCTGCTGTGGCACTGGGCGCACCCGCCCGTCACCGACGAAGATGACGCGCCGCTCGGTGCCGACGAAACCGACGCCACAGACGACGAGCCACCCGCTTTAGACTGAGCATAATAGCTATGCTTTTCATAGCTATAACCGCACATATCTAAAGGGCTAGAGGCCGTTTTGGCTTAAAAACTCCTTGTTAATACACCGACGCCTCGCCCGGCGGGCGGGTTTTGAAGCGCTTGTGTACCCAGTAGTACTGCCCCGGCGTCGGGGCAATGTAGCGCTCTAGCTCTTGGTTCATGCGGGCGGTGTCGGCCTCGACATCGCCGCTGGGAAAGTGCTCCCACGCCGGGGTGATTTCCGCGACGTAGCCGCTGGGCGTCAGGCGCGTGACCATGCCAACCACCTTGGCGCGCCCCAGCCGGGCAAAGCGCGACAACGACGGCACGGTGGCCGTCTGCACGCCGTAGTACGGCACAAAAATCGACTCGTTCGGGCCAAAGTCCATGTCGGGCAGCAAGTACAGCAGGCCGCCTTGGCGCAGGCTGTTCAAGATCGGTTTGACACCGTCGTCACGGTTGAGCATGCGCACATCGCCAAAGCGCTGGCGGCCTTGCATAAACCAGTGGTCTATCGTCGGATTCGGGTGGGTAGAAAAAATCGAGGTAAACGCCCGCTGGGTGTGCAGCGGCAGCGCCAAACCGCCCGCATCCATGCCGTAAAAATGCGGCGCAAAAATGATGGTTGGTGTGTCGCCGTCCAACTCGTGCAGCGCGCCTTGCAGCGTCACGCGCTGCTCGACCAGCGTGCGCGGCGCTGACCACAGCCAGCTGCGGTCTAGCCAAGTTTGGCAAAAAACGACAAAAGTTTCGCGCGCCCACGCACGCCGCTGCGCCGCTGTCGCGTCGGGAAAACACAGCTGCAAATTGCGCAGCGCAATCTTGCGCCGGGGCGCCGCCAGCAGATACAGCGCTTGCCCCAGCAGCCAGCCCAAACCGCGCAGCAGCGGCAGCGGCAGGTGCGCCAACACGCCCATCAGCCCAACGCCAAAACGAGCCATCATGCGCCAGCTCCTTCGGTGGTGGCCGCATCGGCGCGCGGCTGTTTGTAGCGGCCATAGCCCCACAAATATTGCTGCGGGCACTGGGCAATGGTGTGCTCCATCGCGTGGTTGATGTGCTGCACCGCCAACTCTAGCGGCTGCTGCAGCGGCGCGGCCAACGGCTCGAAGTACGTGACAAAACCGCGCCCCCACGGCAGTCGCTCGCAGCGCGCCAGCACCACCGCCGCGCCGGTTTGCAGCGCCAAACGCGCCGCCAACGTCATGGTGTAAGCCTCGCGGCCAAAGACGGGCGACCAGATGCCTTGACCCAGCGGCGGCACTTGATCGGGCAGCAGGCCGACGGCCTCGCCCCGGCGCAGCGCTTTGATCATGTGGCGCACGCCGGCCAGTGTGGTTGGTACCGCTTGCACGCCGGGGCGGTTGCGCGCCGTCTCCATCACCTTGGCCAGCCACGCTTGGCGCGCTGGGCGGTACAGCACGGTGATGGGGCCGCGCTCAGCGCTCCAGCGGCGCGCGGCGGCTTGCACCGACAGCTCAAAACAACCCAAGTGCGGTGTCAAAAAAACAATGCCGCGTCCGGCGGCATAGGCCTCATTGACGCAGGCCTCGCCGACCAAGCGGCAGGGCGGCGGCGCGCCCAGCCACAGGCGCGGCAGCTCGGCCACCATGCGCCCGGCGTGGCCGACGGCGGCGCGCACCTCCGCAAAGCGATAACCGGCCAGCGCAGCGTTTTCGATCAAGCGGCGCCGGTAAATGGGCGAGGCCAAAAATGCCGCCCAGCCCATCGCGGCACCTGCTGCGTGCAGCAACCACAAAGGCAGTAAGGAAAGAAAGCGAAAAACCACGGGCATTAGAATGGGCGGGTCGCCAAGTTAAATGAGCAACTTGCAGGGCGACGTTAAACAAGACTGCTAAAGCGTTCGCCAGAAGCTCCACAGGCTGCGTGCAACGCTCTACCTGCCAAAACATAG